>NZ_JAILZZ010000071.1:0-10045 GCF_023512215.1 Kyrpidia sp.
TTTTCGTCAAGCAGCCAATTCCTCCAGAGACTTGCCGGGTTCGATGCGCCGGGTCGCAAGAATAACAAGGCCGGACAAAGTGAGTGGCAGCGCTCCTCCAATCAGCGCGGCCGCCAACACTCCCATATTGGTCGATACCAAAATGGAGAACACGAGGGCCCCCAGAATGCCGCCGATCGGACCCATGGCATTGATAAACGCGGTGCCGGTTCCGCGCATCCGGGTGGCGTACGACTCACTCATAAAGACAAAGAGCGCCGAGTATGGGCCGTTCAAGAAGAAGCTTCCAATACTTTGAAAGATGAGTACACTCCAATATCCATTCGCCACATACAACATTGCCGCAAAGGCGAGCCCTCCGAGAATCCAGCCGATGGCAATGGTTTCCCGCCGCCCAATTCGATCACCCAACCATCCGTGGAAAACATAGCCCGCGTACCCCACGGCGTTTGCCAAAACGAGGAGCCACAACGAGTTCCCGAAATTGATGTGTTTCCCTTCTGTGAGTACTGTGGTAGCCAGTACGTTAAACACCTCGATGGCAAACCAGTTCAACATAAAGGCGAGCCCAAGGAATAACGTGGTCCGCATGGAACCGTCCTGCATGGAAAACAGCTGGGCGTACGTAAAACCCGTGGAACGCTCTGTATTGATACCATGGGCCCTTCCGTAGGCTTCGGCTTCCTCTTGTTTGCCTTGGCGCATAAGAGTGCGAACGTGCTTCAGGTGGAGAAATCTCGGCGATTCTTTTAGCTTGATTCCTAGAAGAACAATAATGATTGCCGGAATGATGCCCACGGCAAACATCCCTTGCCATTGAATCAATGGTTCGAGTAATGCGGTCACAATGGATGCAAGCATCACACCGATCGGCCAGCCGCCTTGGATAAAAGAGTAGAGCAAGCCGCGCTTTTTATCATCGTATAATTCTGATAGGTAAGTGGTATTGACAGCCTGCTCGGAATAACCGAACCCGGAGAGCGCCCGGACAAGCACAACATAGATGGAGCTGGGGATAAAAATGGACAACGCGGTCAAACCCGAACTGACAGCCACACCGGAAGTTGTGACGATAAGAGCTTTCTTTCGGCCGAGGTAGTCAGTGAGGGGTCCCACCGTTAACGAAATCACGAACGTTCCCACCGCAACCCATGTCGCAATATTCGCCATTTGCGCCGTTGACCACCCAAAGGTTTTCGCCATTTCTGGTAGCAACGTGCCGAACAAAATAAAGTCGAACACGGACAATGTCCAAGCAACAAGAGCAACAATGGAGGCGTAGGTCACGTCCCGACTCGTCAAACTGTTTTGATCGAGATTTAGATCCGACGTCTTTATACTCACTACTGAAACCCTCCTCTAAATTGGCGGTATCTGTATTGACTGTTATTTCGATTTCTTTGTCATGACAAACCCAGGATCACCTCCTGTAAACTGAATAGCAAGCAACGATTATGCCAAACGTGGCCCGGCTGAAAAAGGAAGGTTTCGTCGTTGTGTAAGAGACATTGCGTCGGAATTCGACTATAATATAGACAAGAACTGCATTGCAGTTTGCCAATTTGCATGAAGGGAGGCGTTACATGTTGAAAAACCTCGTTGATTCGCAATTGATCCAGGACACATTCTTATCCCTCCCCAGCGCCGTCATAGTGGTCAACGTCCGTGGAGAATTGATGATGGCGAACGCTTCCGGTTCACGGCTATATGAATACCTGCCAGATTACTCGAAATCCATTCGATTGGACGAGATCTGCAAACAACGGAAACTGATTCTTGGCCATCCAATCAGGGTTTCGGGAACCGACTATTTGCTTTCCGCCGCCCCGCTGGATTCAAAGGAATATCATGATCTCATTGTGTTGGTGTTTGAAGAAGCCTCAATCGCCGGTGCTATCAAGCAACAGATGAAGGAATATGAAGCAACGATCCAAGACCTGCAAACGATATTCGAAAATTCTTACGATGTTATCTATGTATCGGATGGAAAAGGTGTTACCCTTCGAGTGAGTTCCGCCTGTGAAGTCTTGTGGGGGAAACGGCCTGAAGAACTGATCGGAAGAACCGTCTATGAGCTGGAGAAAGAAGGGGTTTACTATCCGTCAGCGACGCGAATTGCCTTGGAGCGGGGAAAAAAGGTCCAGATCGTGCAGCAAACCCGCACAGGGCGCAGGCTCATGGTGGTAAGTACTCCGATTCGTGATAGTTCCGGAAATATCGTGAGAGTTGTCAACGCATCCAAAGACATTACGGAGCTTCACGAGCTCGAGGAGCAGATTCGGAATCTAAAAGAGATCATTGAAGGCTATCGCATGCAATTCGTCCAACTTCAAGAATCGCAGTCCGATACGGACCGAGCACTTATTTATCGCAGCAAAAAGATGGAAGACATTATGGCTCTCCTCGGCCGGGTTGCCGTTGTAGATTCCACGATTTTAATCACCGGGGAGTCGGGCGTGGGTAAAGAAATTCTCGCCAATCACGTCCACCGGCTGAGCCCACGAGCAGATTATCCCCTGATTAAAATCAACTGTGCAGCCATTCCCGAGTCCCTTTTGGAGAGTGAGCTCTTTGGATACGAGAAAGGAGCTTTCACGGGAGCGCAAAAAAATGGAAAGGCCGGATTGTTCGAACTTGCCGACAAAGGTACGTTATTCTTGGACGAAATTGGGGATATGCCGTTAAGTGTTCAAGCAAAGTTATTACGAGTTTTGCAGGAACGCGAGATCACTCGAATCGGCGGCTACAACCCCATTCCGGTGGACGTCCGAATCATCGCCGCCACCAATAAAGATCTCCAGACCATGGTGGCAAAAGGAACCTTTCGAAGCGATCTCTACTACAGGTTGAATGTGATCCCTGTCTACATCCCGCCCCTTCGCGAGCGACGCGAAGACATTGTTCCCTTGGTCAACAAATTCTTGTCCCATTTTGCCCAGAAAATCCACCGGAACAATGTCAGCCTCTCTAAAAAGGCCATGTCTCTCCTAGAACAATACGATTGGCCTGGCAATGTTCGCGAATTGAGAAACCTCATTGAGAGGCTTGTTGTGACGGTTGAGGATGACATCATTGATGCAGACGACTTGCCCGCTCACATCAGCAAAGGTGTCCCGCGTCCTGCCGATTCTCCTGACAGGAATGAACCCATCGTGGTGCGAGAGGTACTCCCGTTAAAACAAGCCCAGAAGATTATGGAAACCCAGCTTCTTCAACTGGCAGCGCGAGATACGTCAACTCTTGGAGAGATTGCCCAAAAACTCATGGTGAACCAATCAACCATCACGCGAAAGTTCCAGAAGTATGGATTGCAATTTGGCAAATAGCATTGCAATTGGTCCCAAGATGACCTATTAACCCCCGAACCATAGACAGCTCCCCGCGCAGTTGCTTGGCATAGATTTTGCGAAAGGATAGTGGCGGGGGGTGAAAATGGGGTTGGGACACGTTGCAGTGATTACGACAGGTGGAACGATTGCCGCACTCCCTCAAGACGACGGAGATGTGAAGGCAGTTCTGCCAGGCCAAGAATTACTCAAGAAGATCCGCGCATCGGATGTTGAAGTGCAGGAAAGTGTGACGTTGGGAAGCTATGCCTTCACCTTTGACACACTGTATGTGATCGGGAAAGCAGTGCAGAGCGCCCTCGCAAAAGATGCAGTCGATGGAGTCGTGATTACCCATGGGACCGACACCATGGAAGAAACAGCCTTCTACCTGTCTCTTGTCACACCAAAACAAAAGCCTGTTGTGTTAACCGGCGCTCAATTTGATGCTAGCCATCCGTCTTCGGATGGACCGAAGAACCTGTCGGACGCCATTTTGGTCGCCAGATCTCCTGCAGCCGCGAGCCTTGGACCGGTGATCGTTTTCGCGGGGTTTATCTATTCCGGTCGAGAGGTTAAAAAGATCGATACCAATGCGCTCCAGGCATTTGGCGCACCGGGCTGGGGGCCTGTAGGTAGGGTCGATCGGGGCCAAGTGTTCCTCGTTCGGGAGGAAAGGGATCGGCCGCTTTTGCCCCTTTTGCCACCGCACCGAGTCGCCCTGATCCGACTGGGGCTTGGTACCGACGGGGAGGAAGTTTTGCGCATAGCCAGCGGGTACGAAGGGGTGGTGCTGCAAGCATACGGGAGGGGAAATGCTCATCCGACTGTGGCGCAAGCTGTTGGTCGACTCGTTGGCGATGGCGTCCCTGTCATCGTGACCTCCCGTTGCAACGCCGGCGCCGTGGCTCCGATCTATGGAGACGGGGGCGGCCGCGACCTGGAGAGGAAGGGAGCCTGGTTTGCGGGTGACCTCGCCGGCGAAAAGGCGCGGATATTATTAGGGCTCATGTTGGCCAGTGGCCTGAGCCGTGAAGAGATGTACAGGATTGTTCAAGCCTACAGTCAATAAATTACGAAGGCGGAGGGATTCGCGAATGGCGAAGAAAGAAATCCTGGTCGCTTATGGTGTCGACGTCGACGCGGTGGCCGGTTGGCTTGGATCCTATGGCGGGGAAGATTCGCCGGATGACATTTCACGGGGGTTGTTCGCCGGGGAAATCGGTGCACCGAGACTTTTAAAATTGTTCGATAAGTATAAGATTAAGACGACCTGGTTCATTCCCGGTCATTCCATTGAAACGTTTCCGGATCAAATGCGCATGGTCGTGGAGGCTGGGCACGAAATTGGGGCGCACGGATATTCTCACGAAAACCCGATCGCCATGACACCCAAGCAGGAAGAAGATGTGTTGCTGAAATCGATCGAATTGATCGAAGGCCTCTCCGGAAAACGACCCACCGGGTACGTGGCACCTTGGTGGGAGTTCTCCAACGTGACCAACGAACTTTTGCTCAAGCACGGATTCAAGTATGATCACAGCTTGATGCACAACGATTTTCATCCGTACTACGTAAGGGTGGGAGATCACTGGACAAAAATCGATTATTCTAAACCGGCTTCCGAGTGGATGAAGCCACTCGTCAGGGGCGAAGAAACCAAATTGGTCGAGATTCCCGCCAACTGGTATCTGGATGACTTGCCCCCGATGATGTTCATTAAAAAATCGCCGAATAGTTTCGGGTTTATCAACCCCCGGGACATTGAACAAATGTGGCGGGACCAATTTGACTGGGTATACCGGGAGTATGACTATGCGGTGTTCGCCATGACCGTGCACCCCGACGTGAGTGGACGCCCGCAAGTCCTGCTCATGCACGAACGCCTGATCGAATATATCAATTCCCACGACGGGGTCCGCTGGGTCACCTTTGACGAGATCGCGGATGATTTCATCGGGCGGACTCAGGCCAAAAAGTGAGATCGAGCCCGGCTGGATGTCCTTGGTCCAGCCGGGCTATTCAGATTGCTCGAACTTGCTACCGAAGGGGGCACCCACGTTGTGCGTTCTATGCGCCGATTTAGTGACAAGCGTTCATTGGACGGAAGGGGTACGAAAAGAGAACGATAGCGATATGGCCTACTCCGGCAGCGAAGACAGTCGCCTGCACCGCAGAAGAAGGTTGGAGATGGTGGCCATGCTGAACCAGATTCTTGCGTTTTACGGGCTCACCGTCTCGGACTGGAATGGTGTTCGTTTCGTGGTCAGCGATAAAAAAGGCCAGACGGTTATGGCACAAAATCTGAGTGAGGTGTGGCAAGAGACGGAACGACTCTCAAGCCGGCTGCCGGACCCTCTTGATGAAACGCTTCTTCGGTTCATATCCCAATCTGATTGAAAGGTAGAGTGTCATGGCAACGGATACAAGAATACCCGTGATCATTTTGACTGGGTTTCTCGGCAGCGGCAAGACGACAATTCTCGCGCATGTTATGGAGTTAATCGACCCTGCCCGCACAGAAATCATTATCAATGAATACGGATCCGTGGGACTGGATCAATACCTCATTCAGCAAGTGAAAGAAGAAACCCACGTGCTCAAGGGCGGATGTGTGTGTTGTCAATTGCGAAATGATTTGGTCACGGTGCTGCAACAGGTTGCCAACCGCATTGACTCCGGTGAACGCATCGATCGGGTGATCATCGAAACAAGCGGTCTGGCGGACCCGGCGCCCATTATGTTCACGATCTACACCGATCCAATGTTACAAAACAGATTTCGCATCGGCGGCGTGATCACGACGGTCGATGCGACCACCACACACTCTCACTTGGCCCCGCACCCAGAATGGATAAAACAAATAACCAGCGCGGATTGGGTGATCATTACAAAAACGGATATCGCAGATCAACATGCTGCGGCCATGTTGGCTCGGCAAATTAGCTCTATGAACCCCTCCGCAGCTATTTATACCGCTAAAAACGGTCATATCAACCACGAAAAGGAATTCTTGAAAGATCTTCTGTCACTGAACGGCCGAGGAAACTTGGTGTGGCAAAAACATCTGACGTCAAGCACGGCTGACCACCATGACTCGAAGGAAACAACAGCTTCCCTCTCGCTGCGCTTTTCTGGCACGGTGAACTGGAGTGCCTTCAGTGTCTGGTTGAGCATGTTGTTACACGCCCACGGCGAGCATATCTTAAGGATCAAAGGTTTACTCGACGTCGGTTCCCCAGGCCCCATTGTGCTCAATGGTGTTCAACACATCGTGCACCCCCCGATCCATTTGTCCGAATGGCCTGACGAAGATACAGTCTCTCGCTTGGTCATCATCGTGCGCGGGATTGACCCAGACCGGATTCTGGATTCCTTGCGCATATTCAGCCGCTTTATTGGGGCTACTCTGGTGAAGGTTTGATATGCTCCCTGCTGGGTGGGCGCTGCTCCCTCCCACTTATCCCCCGGCCCTGAGTCCCGCAGCGCGCGCAAGCCCGCCCACGCTCAGTTGCCCTGGCCGCATCGCTTCCAGCGGGCATGGCGCCCTTTTTGAATGCACTCGATGACACCTTGGCGGCTCAATTCGTTCAAAACACGCGTAACCATTGACCGACTGATTCCGGGACACAGCTCCTCCACGTCAGAAATGCTAAAATCCGCCACAAACCCGTGGACCACGTTTTGAATTCGTTCCTTCTTCCATCCCCGATGCTTCGCCGCGTCAGTGTCCCCCACCCGCTGCTCGAATCTCCGATACGCTTCAAGCAGCATGGTCAGGAAATATTCCATCCAAGGCGTTAAATCGTGTTCACCCTCATGCCAACCCTGCGATGACCGGTACAATGTGTCATAATACTGATCCTTCGTATCTTCGATCACCCGTTCCAAACTGATGTATCGTCCCACGACGTACCCGCTCTGATAAAGCAACTGAAGGGACAAAAGCCGCGCCATGCGTTCATTCCCATCAGCAAAGGGATGGATGCACAAGAAGTCCAGGACAAAGGCGGCGATGAGCAGAACGTCCGGCCATTCTCCGCGCTGCAGTTCCAGGAGAAACAGGCGGCACAACTCTTCCACTGCGCCTGGTGTTTGCCATGCCGGTACGGTTTGGAAACGAATCCTCCGCTCACCGTCCGGGGCAACCTCTTCGATATAATTGTCCGCCATCTTCCATTGCCCGCCTTTATCGGCATACTTCATCATATCCCGGTGCAATTGGAGAATCAAATTTGGGGTTGACCGCATGTGTTCATGATGCTCATGAATCATCCTCAACACGTCACGGTACCCCGCAATCTCGGCCTCCGACCGGGTTTGCGGCTCAGATGCGTGTCGCATGATGGACGTAAACCTTCGGGTCGGCACAACGATGCCCTCGATTCGGTTCGACGACTCCGTACTTTGAATGACGGCATACTCCCGCAACGTATCAAGCACCTGCGGGATTTGCCGCTGATACAACGCCTGCTTTCCGCGGTACTCGGCAATCCGGTTGGTCAGCACCAGAATGCCTTTGTTGACAGGCCACCTTCCCATGACATCGGGCATAAACGAACGCACATGAACCACATCCGGTCAAGATAAATAGTATCACTTGATAGGTACATTATAACCTTAATTTCATAGGTATAAAATACTGTTTTCGTAATCCAGAGTCAACAAACCGCTCCGCCAACAGAGTAACTGTTCAGAGCCTCTCAACGACTTCGCCGAACTTGTGACTAAGTTCCTTCTATTCCGAACACGCTGAATCAACGCATCCACCTCCGCCTGCCACGTTGAGGCTTCCTGCACTCCACCTTGACCGGAAACCATATCCAACCGTACAATAAAACCGAATATGTTTCGAACCATTCCCATCATTCCTATTTGGGAGGAGAAATTTGGTGAAACGGTTTTCTAAGATCGCCGTCTCGGCAGCAACCCTGGCCGTTCTCTCCACCGGGTATCCCGTCCCGGCCGGTCCTGTACATGCCGCCCCGGGTGAGCCGCCCGGCCCTGCTGCAATCTCCGGCTCGGTTTCGACGTCCGTCCCCGCCGGGACTCCCGACCTGGCTATGACGCCCGGCCCTGCCGCGGCGCCCGACTCTGCCACCACGCCGGACACCGTCGCGCCCGCCGGGCCAACGGGGACGCCACCCGTCCCATCGGCGGTCCCTCCAACCGTTCCGCCGACGAAGGCGCCCACCCCGCCGCCGAACGCCATTGGTGAACAAGAGGCGGTGGCCAAAGTTCGCGCCCTGTTTGACGGACTGGGAGAACTCCCCTATGTGACCGCTCACTATCTCCCGGGAGATCCCCGGGCCGGCATCCTTATGGGATCCAGACCCACATGGGATCTGACCTTTTTTGCGACCGATCCGTCCAAATTCCAAGGCCCGCCATCGGAGCCGCCGGACACGCTCAATGCAAGGGTTGATGCCATAACCGGCGCAATCCTGGACTTCTCACGGATGAACCCCGCGTGGACCGGCGATCGTCAGCCGGACAACCAACTGGCGCTTCAAGCCGCCACCGCTTTCTTGCAAAAGGTCGGCTCTCCTTTTCGCGATCAGGAGCTGGAGCGAATCGGCGGCGGCGGAATCACCCAAACCGCCACACCGGGAACAAAAACCTTACAGTGGCGGTTCGCAGTCGTCACCTTCAGCGAGAAAGTGCACGGCATTCCTTTCCCTCAAAATTCCCTGGACATCCGGGTGGATCAATTCGGTCATGTCATTGGGATGCAGATCATGCATCCATTTGACAGTTCGAAACTCCCCGAACCCTCCGGGGCCATCTCGTCGGACGAGGCGCAAAAACTGCTCGCGGCCCAACTCCAACTGGAAAAAATGTATCTCACGACGCCGTTCCATCTGGATTCTTCCGGGCAGCTCCAAAAGGGAGACCGGCCGGTCCTCGGCTATTTTCCCGTGCGGCAGGGGAGCATCGACGCCTTTTCAGGGAAACCGTTTACCGGAGGACTTTCGATACCGCCGAATATGGAAATGAATAAAACCCTCTCCATCATCGGTCAGGGGCAGGCCCTTCAGGCCAAGGACAAAAACACGGCCGCACGCCTGGTGGCGGATTTCCTGCATATGGATCTTTCTGGGATGACTTTCGAGGAGCAGACACCGCCTCCGGACACCTTGAGCGGTTATCATCCCCGGGTGTTGACTTGGTCGCTCCGCCCGCCCGCGAGTTCCCCGGCCGCGCAAGGCTCAGGCGTTGCCCCCGCGGAACAGCCGAGCCACATCAACGCGGTGTTTGACGCCGACACCGGCCAGTGGCTGGACCTGAACGTGGATACCCAGATGCTTCGAGGCAAACCGGCGGTTCTGTCCATGGAACAAGGAGAAGCGAAGGCCCTCTCGTTCCTGCAGCAGATTTTGCCCAAGGGCAGCCAAACTGTTCAACTCGTTTGGGAAATGGACGGTTCCAAGCCGCTGCCGAGCCCTCCGGACTGGTTCGACCCGGCCAAGGAGCCCAACTTCATGCCGGAGCCGCTGCCGGTGTACACATACATCTTTCGTCCATTGGTTCAGGGCGTGCCCATCCTGGATCGCATCTACAATGTGCAAGTGGATGCAACCACGGGGCGGATCGTGGGATTCACACTGCCGCCCGCGTCATCGCCGGCGCTGCCGGATAATCGAGATACCATCACTCCGGAGCAGGCCAAAACGGCTTTTCTCCAGGCGCAGCCCATCCGGCTGGTGTACACATGGCCG
>NZ_JAILZZ010000072.1:0-9540 GCF_023512215.1 Kyrpidia sp.
CATTCCTACTTGTCTTACTATTTCTGGAATAACTTTACTGTTTCTAGGACCAGAGGAAGAGAATCCCACACATGTTCGGCAGCCCGACGCCTGGCCAAATCGCTATCACCTTTGCGAATTGCCTCCAGAATTTCTCTATGTTGGTTCAGAGTGACTGGAGGGCGTTCTTTATTCGAAGACCAGGAAAACACACGATACAAATTAATTCCGTCAAGAAGCTGCTGTAGAAACTGCAGTAAAACGGGGTTGCCGCTCGCAAGAGCAACAGTTTCATGAAACCGGTTGTTCTCACGGATGACTTCAAGCGACTGGTGGTTTCTAAGATAGCGCGTTGCTGCCTCAAGGATTTCTTCAAGAGTATCAATTTGTTCAGTGGTGATCCTCTTTGCCGCAAGAGCAGCCGCAATGCCCTCAAGTTCTGCCCTCAGTTCATAGAAAGACTCAATTTCTTTTTCTGTCGGAATAGGCACCCGAAACCCACGATGTGGGATCGATTCCAAAAGACGTTCTTGTTCCAATCTGCGCAACGCTTCTCTCACCGGAGTTCTGCTCACACCAAGGATCTGCAAGAGCTCACGCTCCCTCAACCACTGACCCGGCTTAAAATGCCCCGACAAAATAAGCTCACGTAACCGCTTATGCACTGTTTCACTTATTGTTTGGACTATTACCAAATTAGAGTCGGCCACCTTACAACCCCCTTCATTATATATTGTGTGCAATATGATTCGTTTCGTATGATGTATTAAATATACCATGATAAAAAATACGTCAATACTGACAGCACGTCATGACACGTGGCCTCGACCCAAATAAGCCTTTCCCGGTCGTCGTAGATTTTCGTGACGGCCTTTTTCTTCAATTTACGCGGTGATGGATTTGTTTTCCTGCTGTGGTTGCGGATGTACACATTTGTGTAATGCATCAAGGAGCAGAGGGATTTGGCGAAATCCCTTGACGGTCCTGAACTTTTTCTCCGCCTCCAAAAATCCTGCAGCCGCCCAGCGCAGCACCTGTTCCCCATTCTGCCAGCGCTTGACGTTCCGACTCACCATCCGCACCTTCTCATTGGCTGATTCGATCGCATTCGTCGAGCGCAGAGTTCCCCGAAGCAGTTCCGGAACTCCCAGCCGGATCACGGTCACGGTCTCTTCCATCCCCTCGCGCAAACTGGCTGCTGCTCCTGGATACGCCTTCTCAAGTTGTGCCGCCAAGCGCCGCAGGGCCGCCAGTGCCTCTTTTTCGGTCTCCTGGCGCCAGGCCTCCCGCAATTGCCTCTTGACCCAATCTCGCTGTTTCTCCGGCAGATGCTCCAGGACATTGCGCTCCTGTAGAGTAGAAGGCTGGCGCGACAAGGCCGTTTCCAGCCTCCCCTCGTCGAACCGTGCGTGACGTTTTCCGTCACACGGCTCTCCTCATCCCTTCACCTCAGGCATTCACAGAATCGTAGACTACCGTTCCCGCCAATGTACGTAGGCCAAGATGCGTGTGGCTGGCCAGGTAGACCGCCATCCCACGCCGGATACCTCGGCGACCATACTTCCGAGAAATGAATCGGCTCAACCGAGCTACCACGTAGTTGTCCATTGCCCGAAACTGGCGTGTGGAGTTCCCATAACGAAAATACGCACCCCAACCAGTTAGGAATTGATTCAGCTCTTGGACAACCACACTGACAGGTAGGCCGATCCGGTGTAAAGGAGTTAGTTCGCGGATGCGCTCACGTGCCCGCTTCATCGCCTTCCGGCTCGGCCAGCAAGCGACGTACCATTTGCCGGTCTTCCAGTGACTCGGGAGCCAGCGATAGTGGTAGCCGAGGAAATCGAATCCGCTTCCCTTTTCTTGCAGGTTCACTACTCGCGTCTTCTCCGGCGAAAGAGTCAGCCCTAGCCTTCTGAGCAGCAGTTGAAGGATCCGGTAAATCCGTTCAGCCTGCCAGCGCTGCCAGGTCAGAATGACCAGATCGTCCGCATATCGTACGAGTTTCCCCAGTCGGCTGTATCGAGTCTGCCACAGCATGTCCAGAACATGAAGGTAGATGTTCGCCAAGAGAGGCGAGATGACCCCTCCCTGCGGCGTCCCCGTTTCCGTATCATGCAGTGTCCCGTCTTCCATCACGCCGGCGTCCAACCACTGCCACAACAGGCGTAGCATTCTCCGATCACTTACCCGACGTCTTACAAGCCGCATCAACAGCCCGCGTTTCAGATTGTCGAAGAACCCGACGATATCCGCATCCACCACCCAGCGGCATTGCTCTCGTTGAATGGCGCGGCGTATGCGTTGTCTCGCATCATGGGCTGAACGTTTGGGTCGAAAGCCGTACGAGCAATCGCAAAAGTTGGCTTCAAAGATCGGCTCCAGCACGATCTTCGCCGCAGTTTGGACGATTCGGTCTCGAACGGTCGGTATACCCAGTGGACGCTTACGTCCATCCGGCTTTGGAATGTACACCCGCCGAACGGGCTGCGGACGGTAACTGCCGTTCCGCAGTTCCTCCTGCAATTGACGAAGAAAGGGAACCACGCCTTTCTGCTCGATGTCCTCAATCGTGACCCCGTCCACGCCGGCACTGCCGCCGTTCGCTTTCACCATCTCCCAAGATCGCCACAGTATGTCGCTCCGGTAACCCTTGTCATACAATGCGTGGAACCGTCGCCCTCGATTCTGCTTGGCCGCAAGGTACAGCTTGACTTGGAGAGAGCGCGTCCTTTCTTGCATGTGGTTAGCCGTTTTTGACATTCATGCAACGCCCCTCTCTTCGTCTCGCATGGAATGAGCAGGGGACCTTCTCTCGGACGCGGTTTTGTTGTCCGCCGTCCTCAAGCGGTACTACGTCCCCATCCGCCACCCTCCTGGCAGAGAGCCGACTTCCCGGGGCTCACCGGTTATACGGCCTCCGTCTCCTGTTTCCAGGGCCAGGGAGGGCTTCCCCAGTTCCGATGATGGCCTTCGAACCGTTCCGCTCCCCTTACCGCGGCGAGTTCTTCGAGACTGCCATCCAGGTTCTTCGTCTCTTCCGTGGCCTTCGCCGTGACACACCCGGCTCGGCTCTCGCTTGTTCCCTTTATGGGGCTGCCATCACGCGGCGGCAGGATTCGCTTCATGCTACGGACCGGTTGGTTGCTCCCCCTATAGGGCTTTTGACACGGCGCTTCGGTGCCCGGCGTTTCCCCCGAACACCGGCCGTCTGCTACCGGGCTCCCTGGCGATTACCCGGACCGGACTTTCACCGGCTGGTCACCATCAGCTTGCGCGGATTCAATCTCAACCCGCTCTGGGCACACTGTGCACCTGACACCGCTGAACCAATGCCATCTCTCCAAACACGTCCCGTACTGCGGCACGCAAAGCCTTACTCCCGTCGATGACGACCAGGATCCCATCATCGGTTTTCAGTCCCCGGTCCACAAGATCGGTCAGCAGTCCTTTACACACTGTCGCATTCTCTGTCGCTCCCTCCCAGACGCCCAGGATCTGCTTCTGTCCCCCTACGTCAATCCCTAATGCCGCCACTACGGTGTGGTCCGCCATGACGATCCCGTCAATAACTAGCGCCACGTACCGGCGGTCGTCCAGGCGCCGCTGCATGAGTTTTTCGAGCAGCTTCTTCGTGGCGGCAATGAAACGCCGGCTAACGGCGCTCTTGCTCGTGCCGGAGGTTTCCACCTCGTTTCCGACCGGCTCAAGACCAAACGCATAGTTTCGGGTCGACAAGCCATGAATCATCCGCTCCAACGCGGCCTGGGTCAGCAGCGTTGGATCCTGAAAAGCCTGGTAGACCCCCATGCCGCCGGGGCGGCACCAGCAGAAGGATGAAAATGAGTCGGTGTTGAACAGTTACTCTGGTGGCTGGTGAAGGCAGGTCGTCACGCCTTGGTGCCTCGAGCCCGTAAGGTAGACTGACTCCGACGACCAGGTGCACCACAGAATGTCGCTCCTGACTCAAGGAAGCACGCGGGATAGAATGATCGGTCATGGTCGTTGCACCAGCCCTTCAATCTAACCAGCTCACCAGGAAGGACGGCCATGAATGTCGTTTATGAACGTTGTTGCGGGTTGGATGTGCACAAGAAGACGGTCGTCGCTTGTGTACTGACTCCAGAGGCCAAGGAGATTCGCACATTTTCCACGATGACAGAAGATCTCCTGGATATGGTGGATTGGCTCCATCAGCATCAGTGCACGCATGTGGCGATGGAAAGCACGGGTTCCTACTGGAAGCCCATTTACAATCTGTTGGAATCGGTAGACATGCAGGTGCTGGTGGTCAATGCCAAGCACATGAAAAACGTTCCGGGCCGAAAGACCGACGTCAAAGATGCCGAGTGGATCGCCAGTTTACTGCGTCATGGTTTACTGCAGGCCAGCTACATTCCAAACCGGGCACAGCGAGAATTGCGAGAGCTCCTTCGCTATCGTCGCAGCTTGATTGAGGAGCGGACGCGGGAAGTAAACCGGATCCAGAAAGTGCTAGAGGGAGCGAACATCAAACTATCCTCGGTCGCCAGTGACACCCTGGGCAAATCGGGACGGGCCATGTTGGACGCCATGATTCAGGGCGAAGAAAACCCGGAAGTCCTGTCCGAGCTGGCCAAGGGGCGGATGAAGGCGAAAAAGGCGGATGTTCGGAAGGCACTGCAGGGATTGATGGGTCCCCACCAGCGCATGATGCTGGCGACACAATTGCGTCATATCGATTACCTGGATGAAGAGATTGCCCGGCTGGACGAAGAGATCAAGAAGCGGATGCGCCCTTTTGAAGAGGACCTGGAGCTGCTGGAAACCATCCCCGGTGTCGGTCGACGGACGGCAGAACAAGTTTTGGCGGAGATTTGGACGGATATGGACCAATTCCCGTCGGCCGCTCATTTATGCTTATGGGCAGGACTGGCTCCAGGGAACAACGAAAGTGCGGGGAAACGAAAGTCGGGCAAGACTCGCAAGGGGAACCAAAAACTTAGAGCTGCCTTGGTGGAGGCAGCCCGTGCAGCGGCAAGGACAAAGAACACGTATTTGGCTGCTCAATACCATCGCATTGCCGCTCGTAGGGGGAGTAATCGTGCAGCCGTTGCGGTCGCGCACAGCATCTTGACCATCGTGTACCACATGCTCCGACGACGTCAGCCTTACAAGGAACTCGGCCCGACGTATTACGACACACGTCAAAAAGAAGCAGTCGTGAAGCAAGCCATTCGAAAGCTGGAATCATTCGGCTTCCAAGTCACGATCCACCCTGTCGCGTAGGCCTCTGTGTGTGGAAATATCATACAAATGCCCCGTCTACGATGGGGTTAGTTCAGTATGCGCTTCTACAGACATTCGTGGCGCGTGATTTTCGGGATAGGCCTCCAGCGGGATTTCATGACCGTCGACGCTGCGTACCCGAACTTTTTCCACAGCCACCTTCCGGCCCCCAAGCATCACGGAGCCCTTTTCCTTTCCGTGTCGCACAGCCTTGCGCTTTGGATTGTGTTTCCCTTTGGGGCCCACCAAAGCTTCGACTTCCTCTCGCATCATGAGTTGAATCACTCGAAGCCCGGTTTGAACCGCCAAGGCCATGAGTCCCTCTTTCGCGCTCTCCATCACGTCCAGTAGCGACAGTTGGAGGGTGAACTGCTGAGAAGGATCTAGTGTCGAAAACAGGCTCTGGTCATTTCTCACAATTTGATGTACCCTTGATTTCATAGGTGGCGTTCTCCTTTCTTGTTGTGCCCAATCCCGTTATACCAAACGGGTTCAGGAGACCGCCACCTTCAAATTTCCACGAAACCTGGGACAACGCCTCCGACCAGCTCAAGGGCTCTCAGAAATCGATATGAGTCAAAATCTTGTGCGGAAGATTTCCTTTTTCAACTTGTTCCCGAATCACCTGGAGGTCGCCCGGTGGGTCATAGTGATCGTTATGCTGATTGTTATGTCTGGATGGCGTCCAAGAATCACTGGGATTATTCACTTCTGGATTGCTTGTTCAGTGTTTAATAGTGCCGTGCTTTTAGACGGGGGAGAACAAGTTCTAACCGTGATGACACTTATTCTTTTACCCATTACTCTCTTGGACGATCGTAAGTGGCATTGGTCAAAGCCCGAAACCAAAGCAGGAAGTGCGGCCTATTTATACAAAGTTATGGCAGCTCATATTGTTATTAACTTCGCGCGTCTACAGCTTTCTATCTTATACGGGCAAGCTGCAATTCAAAGACTTAAGAATCCTGAATGGGTAGACGGAACCGCTGTTTACTATTTCTTTCAGATGCCGATGCTCGGTATCACCGATACAATGAAAGCACTGCTAAACCAGATCTTGACCTCCCCCTTTGTATTTTTTATTACTTGGGGCGTAACTATCGTAGAGTTATTCCTCGCTTTTGGATTTTTGGCTCCGAGGAACAGATGGAAATACTTTCTCGCTTCAGGGGTGTTCCTACACTTGGGGATCGCGGTCTTGCTTGGTCTTTGGACGTTCTCTCTCACGATGATTGCTTGCTTGATCGTTTCATATGTACCAGAGGAAAAGATGTTGGAGCTTAAGTGGCTAAGCAAATGGTTTAATAGAAAAGACGTATCTACGGAATTACAGAACAGTCCAGCACAGTAGAGGCCGTTGTACTCTTCTTGTACGCCGGGAACCGTTGTACCGGATCGAGTGGTTCTTCAGGGATACGGATGTGGGGGCCTTGTTCGGCAATGGGATTGAGGCCGGCCACTTCAATGACGACCGGCTGGCACGGGCCCTGGATAAGTTTGCCGACGCCGATCCTTGGCGCATTTATCACGAGATTGCCTTGGGATCCCCGGATGCCTGCTCCCTCGTTCTGGATGTCATCCGGCTGGACACCACCTCCTTTTCCGTGCAAGGCAGCTACGATCCCGCCGACTTCGAGGATGCGCCTTTTCGGATCACCCGAGGGTACAGCAAGGACCTGCGTCCGGACCTCAAGCAGTTTCTCTTTGGGCTGGGGAGTTACGGCGGGCTTCCCTTATTCGCGGATGTGATGAGCGGGAATCAGAGTGACAAGACGTGGTACGGGCCATGGACAGAGCGCATCACCGAACTGCTGTCGCCGGAGGTCTGGAACACCTTGGTCGTCGTGGCCGACTCGGCCCTTGTGACCGAGGAGAACCTGAACACCTACGAGAAGCGGTGGTTTATTAGCCGCATGCCGGAAACGTATCGTCTGTGTGAGGCGCTCAAGGACCGGGCGTTTGCCGATGAGAGCCGGTGGATCGAGGTCGGTTCAGCGGGAACGGTGTGGCAGCGACGGAAATGACCCCTTTTCAACGGCAGATCCTAAGCGCACTGGATATCTAAGAGCCGCACCGGTTTTTCCGGATGGTTCCCAGAAGAGCGCTGTAGTTACACGTCGTGTTAGTGGGAATCGGTCAGGATACCTTATCTTGTCTCAGGTTTAAAGGTATTCGTGTGACTTCAAACTGTCCAACTCGGGGAATACTGAGTGGCAGTAACACCGTGACTCGTTCAGCAACCCTACTTACTAGTGAAAAGGAGGTCTGTACTCTTGGTAGGTCACTATCGATTACGAAAGAGTTCTTCTATGACCGTTTACTATGATGGATATTGTCCATATTGCCGTGCTACCGCCATGAGCATTCGAGGTCTGGATCTTTCGCGGCGGATAAGTGTGATTTCCTTTCGGCATGACACGGGTTACGAAAATTATGGCATTAAAATCGAAGATCTTGAACAAGAAATGGTAGTCCTTCTCAACCAAGGTGATCAATATCGTATCTATAAGGGTTTTGATGCAGTTTTAGCGGTGCTGCGAGGATTACCATTGCTTTGGCCGGTGTTTCCGCTCGTTTGGTGTTTGGGGCGCGTCGGATTGGGTGATATGGTTTATCGCTGGATGGCGGACAATCGTCTGATCATACCAGATGCAAAGCATTGCCAGGATGGACTTTGTCCTAGCCCCCCAAAAAAACAATAGAAGATTACTTTACTACTGCAGGTGTCAAACGGGGCCGGCGGCTGTAGGCTTTCTGGGCACGCCAAATAGACCCCACCGACCCAAGTGACAGGGCCTGTTCTTCATTTTAGTGTTGACGTGGCACCGGATGGCCGACGGCGGACGGACTCCGGCAGATCGGGTGACCAGGGTAACAGTCTATCCAAGACACTGGTATCGTTGATGTCCACGTTGGGTAGCCGCTCAAACAGGTATCGAAGACATTCGTAGGCTTGGGGGCGGCTTACAGGACGGTGTGGCCCGTTACCTCCCGATGGGCCTGGCTTTGAATCACGGGTCCAGTCGAACTGCTCTTTGACCAGCACAGCGAGCTCGTCGATGGACTTGCGCAGGTCGGTGCTTTCGCAGGCCAGATAGACCCGTTGTCCGGGATTCTCTAAACTAAACACTGGGACATCAGGGCCCGCACGAGGTCGGCGAGCCACTGGGGGGAACAGCCGGACCGGGCTTCCAAGACGACGTGGTTGACCCGGATGACTACGGAGGTGTCTGCGTCCAACGAGGTTTCGTCGATCTCAACGGGGAGCCATTGGGGCAACGGAGAAAGGCTGGGGGTCTGGGTCTGCTCAATGCTTCGCAGTTTCCGCCGCCAATAGTACAGCTGATGGGGTTGAATGTGGTGGGCAGCACACCAGGCGGCGGCGCTTTGGCCGCTGGCCTCGAAGTGGGCCACACGGTCAGCCCAAGTTTTCCGCAACTCGGTCCTTGTCATGGCGATGATCCTCCTCCTGCACTCAGGTGGTGTATGAGAGAATCATCGCATGCGGCTGACCACTCGGCCAGGTGTGGACTATTTTACGCTTACACTCCACCGGTAATAGACGCCCCAAATGGTCCGCCTCTCACACACTCCATCACGCACTGTTCGGCTTCATCCTACACGCGACTTATTGTCACCTTCTCGCTTTATCATACACCGACCGCAAAATCCACTCTTTAACTAGGGCCTGCTGAACGATTAAAAAGTCCCGTGATGGAAGGGATTTCGGTACCTGACAGAGAAATTTAGTGCATGGTTTTCGCGTGAAACCCTTCAAAAACTGAGGTGGACCCCATTGTCAAGACATTTTTTTGGCCCTTTTTAAAGTGTGTCGGGATTCCTGAATATGGATATGAGGGCCGGACGCATTTTCCATTTCTGGATCATCCCTCGATCATTCTGGTGGAGGAGCCCCCCTTCGTCGTTGGTGCTCGTTCTTGGCAGGAGGATCCCCCTCCTTGGCGGAGGGGCCCCCTCTAGAGCCCGAACACAGAGGCCGGCGTCACGTATCCCAGGGACTGGTGCGGGCGCTTGTGGTTGTAGAACTCCAGGTATCTGGCGATCCCTTCCCGAGCCTGTCTCGGCGTTTGGTAGTCGTGAAGATACACCTCTTCCTGCTTCAGACTCCGCCACAGGCGCTCGGTGAAAATGTTGTCCAGTGCTCAACCTCGACCGTCCATGCTGATCCGAATCCCGTGGCCCAAAAGTATGTCGATGTATTTCGCGCTGGTGAAATGGCTGCCCTGGTCACTGTTGAGAATCTCTGGCTTCCACTTCTCCAGAGCCTGAGAT
>NZ_JAILZZ010000073.1:0-9323 GCF_023512215.1 Kyrpidia sp.
GTTTTCACACTGATGTTCAGTTCCTTGGCCACTTCCCGGTTTTGATACCCCCGGGCGAGAAACACCAGCACCTCCCGCTCCCGCTCCGTCAGGATGACGGCGTCCTCGTCGCAGTTCTCCGGCTCGGGGCGCTGTTTCATCTCGTCCACGATCTCTTTCGGCAATTCGCTCTCAAACCAATAATCACCGTTCATCACTTGGCGGATCGCTTGAATCAGATTTTCCCCGGCGGTTTGTTTCAGGAGGAAGCCTTCCACCCCGTTGCGCAACAACCGGCAAAGGTACACGTCTTCGTCATACATCGTTAAAACGATCACTTTGACCTCGGGAAACTGATCTTTGATCTCCTCGGTGGCCGCGATCCCGTCCAAACCCTGGGGCATGGAAAGATCCATCAGAACCACGTGAGGCTTTAACGCCAACACCTTCTGGACTGCCTCCCGGCCGTCCGCCGCCTCGCCCACCACCTCCATGTCCGGCTGGGTGGACAACATGAACGCGATGCCCCGGCGTACAATGGAATGGTCGTCGACAATGAGTACCCGGATCCGCCGCTCACTCACCATCCATCCCCCCTGAGAGGCACTGTACATTGCACCGTCGTTCCTCGCCCCAGTTCGGAGGTCAGACAGAATACCCCGCCCAATACCTGGGCCCGCTCCCGCATATGGCGAATACCGAGGCCTTCCTTGGCGGGCAGCCTCAAACCCTTGCCATTGTCCGTCACCTGCACGAGAAGCCGGTGGTCATCTTCCATCAGTTTCACATCCAGTTTGGTACAATCGGCGTGTTTCACCGCATTCACCGTTGCCTCCTGAATGATTCGATACACATTCAGTTCAAGGTCCGGGGCATACCGCCGATCGTCCGGGATATTGGTGTCAAAATCGCATCGCAAAGTGTGACTCGACCATTGACGGCAGAAGGCCCGGACTGTGGGTACGATCCCCAGCAGATCCAACGTAGCGGGGTGCAGGCTTCGGGACACGGCTTTGACGTCTTCCATGACTTCCTGGAGGGTTTCCGCCACGTTACGGCAGTACTCGGCCAGCTCTGGGTCCGTGAGCCGCATTCGGATGCCGTGAGTCGCCAGGTAAGCGCTAAACAGCTTTTGTGAAACGTTGTCGTGCAGCTCCCGGGCAATGCGTCGCCTCTCTGCTTCCTGGGCTGCAATCGTCTCCCGGAGTAACAGCTGGGAAAGCCTCCACTTGTGATCCTCCTCTTTGGGCAAGACCGTGCGGATCAGAAGAACCAGCCGGCCTTCTTCCCCCGGATCGGACATCGGCGCCAAACTCATCTGAAAAGACCGGTGTTTCCCTCGGTAGACGGCCATTTCCGACTCAAAATATGGGAGGGACTGGTTCTGGGCAAGCAGACATCGCTCCTCCCCGGGCAGCACCGACCGCGCCGTACAATAGGCGCAATACGGAGCCCGCTCTCCAACCCGCCATCCCGTCAACACCTCGGCGGCTGGGTTCATGTAGTGAATCGTGCGATCCCGATCCATGACGATAACGCCTTCTTTCATGCCGTCCACCAATGCGCGAAACGGCTCTTCTGCCATCCTCTGCCCTCCTCTGCCCTTCATCCCCATTGTGCCCAGCATACAAAAAGAGTGCAAGGCAGAAAAACTTTCTGCTCTGCACTCTTTTGAGCTCGGCCCGCCTTGCGGCCGAGGGAATGACAAACTTCCCGCAGGTTTCCTTGTCCCCCGGACCCGGGCCGGCAGGCCCGGGGAAGAAACCGGTCAAGAAGCGGCGGCGTGATGAGCTGCACACCGATTGGGACCCATCTCCAGTTCGTCGGCCCGGGCCGCGTCAACCTGGAAGTCCCCCCGGTTAATGGCGAGGACGTCCAGATAATTCGGCGGTTTCAGGGCACTGTCCGACTCCACCACCGTTTCAATGAAACGCTGGCGGTCGGCCAAGTGCATAATTTCGTTTCGGCTCCGGATATTGCCGAGGGTGTCGGCCACGACCCCTTTGTCGTTCAGTTCGGCAAAGCTCGCGTAATGGGAAGGCAAGACGATCACATCATCGGCAAGCGCCGCCACCTTGCCGAATACCGTATCATAAAGATCTTCCGCCCATTCCCGGGCCTTGCCGCCCAAATCTGGCCGCCCGAGTCCGCCGACAAAGATCGTATCCCCGGACAGGAGATATTTCTGGTTGACAAAGAAGGAGAGGCTTCCCGGGGTGTGCCCCGGCGTTTTCACCACCAAGACCTCCACTTCGATATTTCCGGATTGCAATTTTTCATATTTCTCGAGGGGCTCAAAACGGACCTTCGAGCCTTCGGAAGAGTTCAGGTAATACGTCGCCCCGGTTCGAGCCGCCAGCTCCGGGCCGGTGGAAATGTGATCGGCGTGCATATGGGAATCCAGAATATGCCGGATCGTTACTCCGTATTTCTCTGCCAACTCGGTGTAAAGATTAACATTGCGCAGTGGCTCCACCACCACCGCCTCGCCTTTCGAGAACATGAAATAGGACAGACAGCCTTTGCCAACCCGATTAATCTGCAAAAGTGTCCAATCCGGTTCTTCCACCACCGGCACGACGTGATAGGTATTCCCCCAGGCCGCCATGCCTCCCTGCACGTATACAGCCCGGTATCCCCGGCGGTCGAGGACGTCCGCCACATAGGCGGAGGATCCTTGATGAGCGCAGATCACCACGAGATCCTTGTCCTTTGGAACCTGGGAGACCGCTTTGTCTTCATCTTCCATGAAGTCAAAGTAGGGAACATTGATGGATTGTACATTGCGACCTTCGATTTTCCAGTTTGAATATTCATCAGTATTCCGAACATCCAGGATAAATATCGGTTCTCCCTGTTCGATTCGTCGATACAATTCATCGGTGCTGATGGAGAAAACCATGGGCAACCCTCCCTGGAGAGCTTAGATTGGCTTCAGTGTAGCAGCTCCCGGTCAAAGTCCTCTATCAGGGAATTTCCCTAATTGTGTCTGCCTTTTGTCCTTTCGGTGAAATGAGGGGATTCCCCTATTATCGCTTCTTTTCTTTTTCGATACGATAAAGACACACGCGTTACATTTTTGTGAACGGGAGGCTGAAGGATGGCGCAGCAAGCAGTTGTAATCGATGCCCGAGGGGCGTTTTGTCCGGGACCGTTGATGGAGTTAATCAAGAAATCGAAACACACCACCTCCGGTGAAGTGGTGGAGTTGTGGAGCAATGACAAGGGATCCCTCAAAGACGTACCGCAGTGGGCAGAAAAGATGGGGCACACATTTTTGGGAAGTGAAGAGGTGAACGACCCGACGGGCACTTACTGGCGCATTCGAGTCCAGATGAAGTAGAAAGGCGCCGCCGGGAGTACACGGACTGGAAGTGGCTTGAAATCCATAGGACGCAGGAGGTGCACAGGATGAAAGAGGTTGTTATCGTGGGCGGTGGCACTGCGGGAACGATGCTCGCCAACCGCTTAGCCCGGGATGCGGCCCCGGAGATTGCCGGCGGAGAACTTCGGGTCACGGTCATCAGCAACAAAGAAGATCACCTGTATCAACCGGGCCTGCTGTATATCCCGTTCCGTTTGAAAAAGCCGGAAGAACTCATGCGCAAAGTCAAAGATGTCTTGCATCCCTCGGTGAGGCTGATTTTTGGCGAGGCGGTGCACATCGACGCGGAGCGCAAAGTGGTCACCACCGACGGAGGACAACGCTTTCCCTATGATTACGCCGTCATCGCCACCGGGTCTCATCCTCAGCCCGACCAGATTCCAGGGCTGCTGGAGGCGGGACACATTTTCTATACGGTGGACGGAGCGCTGAAGCTTCAACAAGCCATGGACACCTTCCGGGGCGGGAAAGTGGTCATTGCAGTCGGACTGCCGCACAAGTGCCCGGTGGCACCCCTGGAGTTCACGATGATGTTCGAAGACTGGGCCCGGAAAAAAGGAATCCGTGACAAAACGGACATTACCTACTGTTATCCCCTCGCCCGACCCTATGGCACCGAGTCGGTGGCGAACATGGCCCAGCGGGAGTTTGAGTCCCGAGGCGTGCATATCGAGACCTTCTTCCTGATGGAGGAGGTCGACACGAAGAAAAAGGAACTCGTCTCCATCGACGGACGGCGCATCCCCTTCGACTTGTTGGTTGTCATCCCGCCTCATAAAGGGTCGACTTTCTCCCAGAAGAGCGGGTTCTCCGATGAGGAAGGCTGGATGCCCACCGATCGCAATCGTCTGAATCTGGCGGATCAGGCGGACATTTTCGTCATCGGTGACGCCACCAACTTGCCCATTTCGAAAGCAGGGTCTGTGGCCCATTTCGAATCGGAGATTCTGGCCGCCAATCTGGTGGACCGGATCCGGGGCGGACCCGGTGAGCGGCTGTACCACGGTAAAGTGTTCTGCTTCATCGAAACCGGCCTGGACAAGGCCACCTATATCGCCTTTGATTATGCCAACCCGCCCAGCCCGGTCACGCCGTCGAAACCTGTTCATTGGGCGAAATTGTCGTACAATAACATGCATTGGGTCAACCTGCAGGGGATTATGTGAGGCGGAAGGAGGAAGCACAGGTGGAAGCGCAACTGGATCAGCCAAACCGCTCCCTGGCCGAACTCCAACTGACCGAAGACCGCGTGGCAGCCGTCGAAGGGCTGTTGGCCAAACTGGGCACCCTGGATACGGCGTTAACCCTGGCCCATATGGCGGCGGACGCCATGACCGATGAAACCATCGATCACATGACCGAGAAGTTGGAAAAGGCGTCAGTGTTACTCGACGTCCTATCCGATTCCCGCCTCCCGGGACTGCTGGACAAACTCCTGGCAGCCTCGGAATCCCTGGGAAGACTGCTGGACCGCATCGTGCAGATGGAGAAAAACGGTTCCCTCAACAAGCTGCTCGACTTGGCAGAGACGGCGGGAATTCTCACCGACGCCATGACCGAACCGACCTTGGAGTTGGTCACTCAGAAAATGCTACGAGGGGTAGAAACTCTGGACCGGGTGGAAACGGCCCTGAACCTGGCGATGGCCGAGGACGCCCGGACTCCGGCGGCCCGAATCGGCGCCATGGGCCTTTTGGGGATGCTGAAAGAGCCGGAGATGCAAACGGGAATTCGGGTGCTGCGTTTGTTCCTCAAGCACTGGTTTGGAACCTCATCTAAAGGATAACAGGGGTCATTGAACGGGAGTCAATCGCCTGGCCCGGTCCGGCTTTGTCAGCGGGGGACCGGGCCGATTCACGCCCAAAAAGGGGAATGGGCGGGCGATCTGTTCAATAGGTCGTCCATCCGCCGTCGATCACCACTGTCGCCCCGTTGATACCAGCAAAGAGTGCCGCCATCGCCCGGCCCATCCCCGACCCAGCTCCCGTGATCAGCGCGGTTTTCCCCTGCAGTTTCATGGACGCCTCTCCTTCGGAAATCCAGTGGTTCGACATGTTCATTATAAACGGCTTCCAGCGGCAAAGACACCAGCCGCCCACACTCCTGCACAGTCTCTGTCGTACCCTGATAGAAAGAAACCTTTCCGGGGAGGAGGTCCGGATCATGTGGCCGCCCATGCGCTGGATGGGCTCCCAGTTCCCATGGACAATTCTAAGCTCGTCTTTTCCGGAAATGCCGGGCTACGAGATGTCCGATCGTGGAAAAACCATCGAACTGATTGTGCAAACTCCCACCTGGTGTGACCCGGATGCAGTCGAAATCCGGGTGGAACCGGAGATGGTGTATCTTCAGGCGCGAACATATAACCAGGTGGAACGGGATCAGCCCCCTCTCTTTCATCGTCGGACCCAGAGTTGGAGCCACCGGATCCACCTTCCCCATCCGGTGATTCCTTCGCTCACACAGCGCCGTTCTGAAGGTCGCACCGTGCATCTGCTCCTGCACAAAGCCCCGTGAAAAGAGCAGATTATCGGGGCCGATGGTCGTTCACCAAATTCTCATCATCTATTCACACATTTTTTGCAAGGAACAACTCGACCTGGTGATGAAGCTTACACGGGCGGAATGGATCGGATCCGCCCGACGAAGCTTTCATCGGAGGTAAGTGCCCATGTCTTCTGCGCTCGATGCTGTTTTACGGTCAGCACCGCTGATTCAGCGTCTTTTTCTTGAACCTTGCACCGTGGTGGTCACCGACACGGAACGGATAACCGCTGTCTACGAGCACCCGAGGGTTCCGATGCCGCTCCAGCCCGGCGAAGCCCTCGGCGCCCATCGCAACACCGTCACTTACCAAGCTTTGCAGGCTCGACAACGGGTCGTCGATCGGCGTTCTAAGGAAAAATTCGGCTACTCCTACTACGCCGTGGCCGAGCCGATCCTCGAGGAATCTGGAGAAATGGTGGGGATTATCACCGTCATCGTATTGACGGAGCGGCAGGATATTCTTCAGGGACACGCCCAGGAGCTGTCGGCGTTAGTCGAGCAACTGTCGGCGAACGCCGATTCCCTATCCCGGACCGCCAGCGAGGTGGCCGCAGCCAACACAGATATCAGCAACAACGCCATGGTCGCCCAGGAACGAATCCAAGTCACCTCCTCCGTTCTTGGATTCATCCACGAAGTCGCCGCCCAGTCCAATCTCCTTGGTCTCAATGCCGCCATCGAGGCGGCCCGGGCGGGAGAACAGGGCCGGGGATTCGCCGTGGTCGCCGATGAGATCCGGCGCCTCGCCCAGCGCAGTCAGTCCGCCTCCAAAGATATCGAAGGGAAGCTTTCTGACATCCAACAGGCCGTGGAGCGGATGATCGCGGATATCCAGATGTCCACCCGCCACACCCAAGAGCAGGCGGCGGCGGTGCAGGAGCTGGCCGCCTCCCTTGGGCAGATCGCCCGCTCCGCCGAAACTCTGGCCCGGCTGTCCACCCTCGAAGAGGCTGATTAACGCCCGGGCCCCGCCCTGGGTTCCCCCCGGCGTGCGAATGCCTGAACCTCCAAATCCCGCTCTATGCCCTAGACCCCCACAGGATCAGGCCGATCCCCGGTCAAACGCCCATCCGCGCCCGGTCCCGGGGCAGCCTCGCCCCGACGGAAGTCCGCCTCCCGCCGGATTCTCTCCACCGCCTCCCGGGTCAGGGCACGCTCAAAACTTCGAAAAGCGGCGAGCTCAAACCCGTGCTTTTTGGCAAGATCAGCAATCTCCCGAACCCGGTCGGCGGTGAGGTTTCTGCCCAAAGAAAAGTGTTCCAGCCGACCTTCCATGGCCAAGACCATGGTTTCCGCCATGCATGCGTACACTGTATCCGCCGGCAAACCCAGGTCCAAAGTCCCCGGGTAGCCGCCCGGCACTTTGACCAAACCTCCGTCGATCACGAGTACATCCGGGCGATGATCGGCCACTTGACGGGAAACGTCCCTGGGACGGGCCACGTCGCAAACCACCGCACCCGGAAGCAGATCCTGGGGCTGAACCACCGCTTCCAACGCGCTGGAACAGGTGATCACCAGCGGCGCCCGGGATAGGATGCGGCGCACATCATGATCCATCTCAATTCTGCCCTCCAAACCCCGTTGGCGAAAATACTCCAGAAACTCGCCCGCCTTGCGATCGTCCCGCACATGGGCGAACACCTTCCGACCCCGGGAGGCAAGGATCTCCACCGACACCCTCCCCACGCCCCCCGTGGCGCCCATCACCACCCACCCCGCCCGGTCCGGATCCCAGCCCATCCACCGCGCCCCCACGTCCGCCGCTTTCAACGCTATGGCCACGGTGTAGGAATTCCCGGTCGTCACCGCGATGGGCAGTCTGCGGGCTAAACTGACCCCGGCGTCCCCGGCGACGGCGGTGAACGCCCCCAACCCCAACACTTTGGCGCCCAGTCGGACCGCCTTTTTCCCGGCCGCAAGGAGTTTTCGGTAGACCACGGGCCAAGGCAGCTCCAAAAGTTGCTGGGAGGTCAACGGTGTGCCCACAAGCCACCCCGACGTCTTCACTCCTTGCGCCCCCGTCACCCCATCGATGCGATCGACGAGTAATGGCGGCAGGTGACGCAGTAACCGGTCCAGGGTCGGGTCGGGCAAAGCGGCCAGGGCAGGAAGTTTGCGCGTGATGTCCCGGCGATCAAAGGGGTGAATCAAGAAAGCGAATTGATGTTCCATCTTCTGCGGCCTCCACACGGATTTTCAGATTCCGAAGCAGCCCTGCCATGCTTTGCCGGAGTTTCAGTCCGGCTACGGGGTGAAGCATAATCGCAAGTCCGGGAAGGCCGATCTCGAATTCACATCGAAACTCGGCCGTCGATCCTAAGCCCTCAGAAGCCACTTTCCAGTGGCCGGAAAAGCGTTTCAAATCCCCTTCCAATTGTTCAAAAACGATGCGCCCGCCCTCTTTCTCCCTCACCCACACATCCCTCTCCGTCCACCCGAGGGGAGTCCCTCCAATCTTCGCCTCCCATCGACTGATGGTCCAATCTTCACCCCGTTCCAAGACCACCACTTTGGTCAAATCCGGGACAAATTCGGGGTATCGCTCAAAATTCGCCACCCAGTCAAAAACCTCATGCCAAGGCCCTGCGAACGACTCCCTCACCTGAACCACCGGCATTTCCATCCCCCTCCTTCCCCGCGTTTCGAGCCGTCTCTCTTGATTCGCCTCCACTTTCCGAGTCCGGGCCAAGGACCTGCCGATCGGGTTCCCACCCCGTCGCTTCAAGTTCCCCTGGGTCTAGCTGCCCGTACCAATAGCCGAGCACCGCATCCCACGCTTCCAGCACCTGGATCAACAAGCCGCGATCAATCGTCAAAGATGGCTCCACCCGAACCACCCGGTACTCATTCAAGGTAAACGCCGTGAGAACACCCTTCTCCACCAACCCGCTCATGACGAGTCCTCCCCGGGCCTCATCGACAAATTCAACGCCGAGCAAGAGTCCTTCTCCGCGCACCTCGCGGATCCAGCCCGGATACCGTTTGGCCATCTCCTCAAACTCGCCTTTCAGCCATCGTCCCGTTTCTGCCGCCGCCCCGGGCAGATCCTCCCGTTGCAGCCAATCCAGGGTCGCAAGTCCCGCCGCAGCTGCCAGGGGATTCCCCCCAAAGGTGGAAGTATGAATCAAAGGATCTTCCCAGAAAGCACGGGCCGCCTCCGGCCTGGCGATGAAACAGCCAATGGGCATCACCCCACCCCCGAGGGCCTTGGCCAGACACATCACATCGGGGACCACGCCCTCCCGTTCCGCCGCGAACGGCATCCCCGTTCTCCCGAGACCCGTCTGCACCTCGTCCAGGATCAACAGTGCCCCGGCGCGGTCGCAGATCTCCCTGGCGGCCGTCAGATAACCCCGGGGCGCCGGATGGACCCCGCCCTCCCCTTGAATCGGCTCGAGGATCACCGCGG
>NZ_JAILZZ010000074.1:0-8979 GCF_023512215.1 Kyrpidia sp.
CTCCGATACTGCTCCATCGCCACTGGCGGCAGCCGAACGGGAACCACTCGATCGATCCTCTCAGGCAGTTCCAGCCAGTCCTCCGCTCGCATACTCACGCAAATGTCACTCAACCTCTCATAGATGGCCTTCTCTGCCCCTGGCTTTGGCCGCCAGCTGTAGATGACCCCCGCCGGACCCCGCCGATCCGGCTCAAAGTATCGATCTCGAAAACCAGTTACTGTTTTGCCCAGCCGCTCGCCCATATCCAACAGATAGATTTGCGCCCATAGATCGATTAACCCGTTCGGCGTCGGGGTTCCAGTCAAGCCCAGCACACGCCGCATAAACGGCCGGACCTTCCGCACCCCAGGGAATCACTCATCATCACCGGAGTCTACGGTTCCATCCGGAAACGAGACGATGACGTGCGATTGATCGCTGTGTGAAGGAGGAGATACGATGGCCGGACACATTGAAAAGCGGGGGAAGAAATACCGCGTGATCATTGATCTCGGCCGTGATGAGAATGGTAAACGCATTCGCAAAGTATTCAGCGGTTTTTCGACAAAGAAAGAGGCCCAGGCGTTCTTGGCGGAAAAGGAGCATGAACTCAATACAGGCATGTTTGTTGAACCATCCAATGAAACGGTCGAATCATACCTGCTCAGTTGGTTATCGGACAAAAAGGCCCAAGTACGCCCAACGACGTTCCGATCGTATGATTGGCTGGTCAGAAACCACATCATCCCTCGAATTGGCCGTATCCAACTGAGCAAACTGAAGCCCATGCACTTACAGAACATGTACACATCCATGCAGTCGGATGATGCCCGTCTGTCCGCAAGGTCGATTCTTCACGCTCATCTCGTCATCTACCAAGCTTTAGACCGCGCTGTGAAATGGGGCATGATCCCTCGTAACCCGGCAGATGCCGTAGACCCTCCCAGGCCGAAAAACAAGGAGATCTGGTGCGCCCGGAGGGACTCGAACCCCCGCAAGACGCGGTTTAGGAAACCACCGCTCTATCCACCTGAGCTACGGGCGCATGAACCTCGACTGCGGCTTCGGAGGGCCGCAGTCAGGCTTGGCGGAGAGAGAGGGATTCGAACCCTCGATACCCTTTTGGGGTATACTCCCTTAGCAGGGGAGCGCCTTCGACCAGCTCGGCCATCTCTCCACATTGGACATCATCCATTATATCACGCCAAGAGCACCTTTCTCAAGGAATCCGCGCCTCGCCATCCGCAACAGCACCGTACCCAAGGGCAACCGGGGATTTCTCTTTTGGGCAGGTCCTGCCAAACCGCGCACACACCGACCCGGGCACGCAAAGATCCGCCCTCAATGCCGATGGCGCAGACGCAGAATTGAGACCACCGTCATAAACCCAATAAAGACCCATGTGGCCCAAAAAAGCCCTTGTGAGACGTATTTTGCCGGGGGATAAGGAGAGATCCCTACAATCACCGATGTCAAAAAGCCCATAGCGGTGATGAACAACGACCTGCCAAAGGCCCGGCGGTGTAGCGCCAATCGTTGTACAGTGAGGCAACCGGCAAACACGATCAATGCGATGAGAAGTTTCACAATCCGCCCCCCATTACTCCCTTTCGCCCGGATGCTTAAATCAAGCGTTTCATTCCACCGCCCGGCGCCCGGAATCCCGGCGCCCCCGGGCATACTGGGCACATAGGCTCAGCCAGATGGTACTAGCAATAAAACCACCGATCACGTCGCTTGGATAATGGACCCCGAGGTACATCCGACTGAGACCCACGGCGGCCACCAGGACCGCTGCACTGCCGGCAAGCATCACTTTGGCCCGCCGAGATCGCGCGTATCCCCAAAGGAGTATCGCCACTGACCCGTAAAATGAGAAGGCTTCCATCGAATGGCCGCTGGGAAAACTGTACCCCGCCGCCTCTACTAGACCGAATCCCGGCCTGGGGCGCTGAAAAGCCCATTTGAGCAGCCCGTTTAACAAACTGGCTCCCGCCACTGCAAGAACAAAGAACGGAAAATCACCCCGGCGTTCCCTATCGCTGTACAGCCATAGCGCAACCAGAACCGAAACAGGCACGACGACCACCCAGGAACCAAGATCGGTGATGATTTTCATCACCCAAGTCAGCGTGGGCGAGGCGTGATCCCGCAACCAAATCAATACGACCCAGTCGAAACCCTTGGTCCATCCGCTCTGCACGGCCACCGCCAAGCCGGCGAAAACCGCCAGTCCAACGATTTGAATCGCCCGGTTCATCGTATCGTGCTTCGTCATCGTTGATTTCGTTTTGCCCGCACCACAAAAATAACGATGGCTGCCAACACCACCACTCCCACTGCCAGGGTGAGCGGGTGCGTGTAATGCTGGATCGACTCCCAATGCTCCCCAAGCTTCACCCCTACCAAAGCCAACACCCACACCCAAGGGAGGGACCCTACTGCGCTGTACAGAATAAACCGTCCCACGGGCATCCTGGCAATTCCGGCCGGCAGGGAGATAAAAGTCCGAATGGCGGGAAGCAGGCGCCCGACGAAAACGGTCACTTCGCCCCGACGGGCGAACCAATGGTCTGCTTGGTCCAAGTGCCGATGGTGGATCCAAATGTACCGCCCGTACCTTTCGAGAAAAGCTCGACCGCCCTTGATGCCGACGTAATAAGCAATCAAGGAGCCAACCACATTCCCGGCTGTACCGGCGAGAATCACCCAGCCGAGATTGAGGTATCCCCGCCCAACCATGTACCCCGCAAAGGGCATGATCACTTCACTGGGCAGGGGAATACAGGCGCTCTCCAGAGTCATGCCAATAAAAACTCCCAGGTAACCATAGGACTGGACGAGTTGAATCGTGAAATCGGATATGGCAGACAACAAACTGGACAATCGTTACACCTCACCAATACGTGATCCTTGCGATTGTACACCCCTGCGCGCGGATAGTTGCATTTTCATCCGAAATCTGAGAGGATGTGTACGCCGGACGAGCAAAGAACGCAGTTGAACGCGGGATAATCCTCGCAAAGGCGGTGCCCGGATGGATGCGTTGATCTCTTCATTAATGGCCTACGGTTATTGGGGTCTGTTCCTACTCATGGTATTGGACCCGATCTTGCCCACTCCCAGTGAGACCATCATAACCCTCGCCGGCACGCTGATCGCGGCCAAAAAACTTGACCTCATCCCCGCCGTCACGGCAGTGGCCGCGGGCTCCGTGATCGGCTCCGTCATCGCCTACGCCATTGGCCGTTACTTGGGGCGGCATGTGCTTCTAAAATACGGTCGTTGGGTCGGCATCAAGCCTGCACACATGGTCAAGGGAGAACGCTGGTTGAATCGGTATAAAATCCTCATGTTGATCTTCGGCCGATATATCGCCGGGGTGCGACAGGTGATCCCTTACCTCGCGGGAATCGGTCGCATTTCTTGGTTTGATTTTACCCTGTACACCGTCATTGGGTCTATCCTATGGGCCGTGACTTTTCTTGTTCTGGGCCGCACCCTCACAACCTTGTTCCACCCCGTCGCCGCCTGGATCGCACGTTACTGGTACATCGTGGCGCCGGTGGTAATCGTCGGACTTGGTGTGTTCATCTGGAGGCGACAGCGGACTCGTCATGCCCGCCAAGTACCCGAAGATCAGGGAAACACGCAAAACACGCCAAACGCATAACGAGACCTTCCAGGTGCCATTTTAACTTTGATGTCACGGGAAGGAGGGTCCATCATGCCGCACAACCACGGAAAACATCTCCATGTCTATCACAGATCCCAAGGCAACGAACATCCTCCTTTTGGTCCACACCGAAATACCACTCGTATCGCTCAGGCTGAGGATGTCGAGTTTGCCCGGGATAGTGCCGATCACGAAGACCTAGAGGCCCTTCAGCGGTCCAAGGCCGCCAATCGCCGTCAATCCAGTACCCAGCAAGACGGCGGGAAGGACGTACGATAACCATCTCAGACCCGTCTCCCGCCTGAACACCCCCTTGATCATACCATGGTCTTTTCCCACGAAGGCCAAAACACGGGCAGGAAGCACCCGCAAGCAATAAAAACAGCGGATTCCATGAAAACACGAAATCCGCGTTACAACTGAGAATGTCTTGGCGGACAGGGTGGGATTCGAACCCACGGAGGGTCTCCCCTCTGCAGTTTTCAAGACTGCCGCCTTCAACCTCTCGGCCACCTGTCCACGATTGCGGCGCAAAGCGCCGCTGATTAAAGTCGAGAATCTGTACCGCCCACTGGCAGCCCCGCTTTTCTGCACATCTCCACGAAATACTCGTGGACGCGAGGATCTTCGGTAAGCTCCGGGTGAAAGGAAGTGGCCAGCAAAGTGCCCTGTCGCACGGCCACCACCCGGCCGTTGAAGGCTGCCATCACCTCCACATCGTCCCCCACGGAGGTTACGTGCGGCGCACGGATAAACACGGCGCGAAACGGCGGCCCTGCAATGCCTTCAATGGAGAGATCTGTCTCAAAACTATCTTTTTGACGCCCAAAGGAATTCCGAGCCACGCGAATGTTCATTAGGGCGAGATGCGGTTCTTCGCCACCCTCGATCTCCCGAGCCAACAGGATCATCCCTGCGCACGTTCCATATAGTGGAATACCACTCTGGCCCATTGCCCGGATGGGCTCGAGCAACTCATATTTCCTCATTAGTTTTCCGATCGTCGTGCTCTCGCCCCCCGGTAGGATCAATCCCCTAAGCTCAGCGAGGTCCTGCGGCTTCTTGACAATCACGGGGTCGACGCCCACGTCCCGCAACCTTTCCAGGTGTTCATGCACATCTCCTTGAAGCCCGAGAACGCCGATCTTCACGGTTACCAACCCCGCACGGCCAAGCGCTCGGTCTCTGCCAGAGTAGACAATTCGATGCCCTTCATGGGAGCCCCGAGGCCCTTCGACAGTTCAGCGATCAACTTGTAATCCGTGTAATGAGTGGTGGCTTCCACGATAGCCCTGGCAAATTTTGCAGGGTTTTCCGATTTGAAAATACCTGATCCTACAAACACGCCATCCGCCCCAAGATGCATCATCAGCGCTGCGTCAGCCGGAGTCGCCACGCCGCCAGCCGCAAAATTGACCACGGGCAGCCGCCCGAGCCGCTTCACTTCGAGGAGAAGTTCATAGGGACAACCGAGATTCTTCGCCTCGGCCACGAGCTCATCCTCGGACATATTCTGGACCTTGCGAATCTGGCCCATCATTGTCCGCATGTGTTTGACGGCTTCCACGATGTTCCCGGTCCCCGCCTCCCCTTTGGTTCGCATCATCGATGCCCCTTCAGCGATCCTCCGCAAGGCTTCCCCGAGATCCCTGGCGCCGCAAACAAAGGGGACGGTGAACTCTTTTTTGTTGATGTGATATTTATCATCCGCCGGAGTAAGCACTTCGCTCTCATCGATATAATCCACGCCGAGTGCTTCCAGAACTTTGGCTTCGACGTAATGCCCAATCCGAGCTTTCGCCATGACCGGAATGGAAACGGCGTTCATCACTTCCTCGATCACCGTCGGATCGGCCATGCGGGCCACGCCACCGGCCGCTCGAATATCCGCCGGAACCCGCTCCAGTGCCATGACGGCAACCGCGCCCGCTTCCTCGGCGATCTTCGCCTGTTCAGCGTTCACCACATCCATGATGACGCCGCCCTTTTGCATCTCCGCCATACCGCGTTTCACGCGGGACGTTCCCACTTCCACCATCCTTGGCGCCTCCTATCTGTGACCTGCGTCATCTATATATCATACGTCACAATCCCCTTCGTATCAATGGAAAACCATTCGTCCGGTTGTCCGGGCGGCGCGAATTCATCAATCATCCCGGGGCCGGTTTTGGTCTGGGGCCATCTTCCGAAGAAAAGCCCGAAACATGAAAAATCCACCGGCCAAAATCACCAACAGCAGAACGGCGCTCAGTCCGATGCCCAACACACTCCACACCACCGCTTCTTGCATGTCGACCCTTCTTTCATAGACGCTTGAAGACGCTCTCCACCGCTCCTGTGACGAAATGGATCAACCCACGAAACATCATGCGGATGAATCCCGCCTTATCGTCTTTCTCCACAGCGTAAAGGGGCAGCTGAAGCAGTTGCTGATCCCCGAGGCGATATGACACGGTGCCCACCTGTTGGCCCTGAGCCACCGGGGCTTTGAGGCCAGGTGTCCATTCTACCGTTCGCACCAAAGCGTCCGCTTTCGTCCCCTCGGGAACCAGGGGCGCTAAGGGGACCTGAGTGGTCACCGATAAAGACTCGATGACTCCGTCGGGCACTTCTGCCTTTACATCCAAGGGATCTCCAGGTTTTAGCAGCGGCAGGGGCGTAAAATTCTTGAAGCCGTAATCAAGCAAGGCAGTGGTGTCCTTTTGACGGCTCTGATCATCCGGATCTTTCATGATCACAGAAATGAGCCGCACCCCGCCTTGTTGGGCCGTCGCCGTAAGGCAGTACCCCGCTTGGTCCGTAAAACCTGTCTTCAACCCGTCCATGCCGGGATATTTACCAAGGAGATTATTTGTGGCCGATACGTCAAAAGTGTGGTTCCGGATCCACATGTCATGAATCTTGGTATAATCCAGAACCTCGGGGTACTTCGTAATCAGATCCCTCGCCAATACGGCCATATCCCTCGCCGTTGTATAATGATTCGGATCATGGAGCCCGTCGGGATTCACAAAATGCGTGTGTGTAAGTCCCAACTCCTGGGCTTTTTCGTTCATCCTCTTAACAAACTGTCCGACACTCCCACCCACATATTCCGCGATCGCCACAGCGGCATCATTGGCCGAATGTACAGCCACAAAGGTAATCATGTCTTTCAGCGTAAACTTTTCCCGGGGATCGAGATACACCTCTGACCCGCCAGTGTTGTAGGCATTTTGTGAAATTGGGACAATGTCGTCGAGGTGTGCCTTACCATCGTGAATGGCCTCAAAAGTCAGGTACAGCGTCATCATCTTCGTCATGCTGGCGGGGTACCGTTTGTCGTCAGCGCCTTTTTCATAAAGAATCTGGCCCGTCGCCGCGTCCATCAACACCGCTGAAGGCGTTGTCAAATGCGGCGGTGCCGGCCAGACTACCCCGGCGGCCTGTCCCTTCATCGGCATTCCCGCCACCACGGCGGCCAAAAACACGACAACCGCGACAAACCCTACAAACCAGCGGCGTTGTATACGTCCCACCACTTCGCCCTCCACGATCAGGATCCTTCACATCCGGAGTCATTATACCACGCTCGTCCCCGTAATGGGCGAAATTATACCCCGCAACCACATCTGCGTACAACGGCGAAAGTAAAGAGACCGCCTACCCTGTGAGACGATCGCGAGGATAGGCGGGGGATTAGACTGTGGTGTTATGGGGGCTCTCACACGCTGTAGTTGGGAGCCTCTTTAGTGATCTGAACGTCATGGGGATGGCTTTCCCGAAGACCGGCGGCAGTGATGCGGATAAACCGCGTATCCTCCTTCAACTCGTGAATGTTGCGTACCCCGCAGTACCCCATTCCCGCTCGGAGGCCGCCGATCAGCTGGTATACCGTTTCGGACAAGGGACCCCGGTAAGGTACCCGCCCCTCAATTCCCTCTGGTACCAGCTTCTTGGCATCTTCCTGGAAATACCGGTCCTTGCTGCCTTCTTTCATCGCCCCCAGGGATCCCATGCCCCGGTAGACTTTAAAACTCCTTCCCTGATAAATTTCGATCTCCCCGGGGCTCTCTTCGGTCCCGGCGAGGAGACTTCCGATCATGACGGTATCAGCCCCGGCGGCAATCGCCTTCGTAATGTCACCGGAATATTTAATGCCTCCATCGGCGATGATGGGGATGTCGTAATCCCGGGCGACGGCGGCACAATCATAAATCGCTGTGATTTGCGGCACCCCGATTCCGGCCACCACCCGTGTGGTACAGATCGACCCGGGTCCAATGCCAACTTTGACTGCATCGGCCCCCGCCTCGATAAGATCTCTCACTCCTTCCCCAGTTGCCACGTTCCCAGCGATCAACTGTAGATCCGGGTACTTGTGCCGGATGGCCTTGACGGTGTCCAATACTCCTTTGGAGTGGCCGTGGGCCGTATCGACGACGATAACGTCCACGTGCGCCGACACCAACGCTTCTACTCGCTCAAACGTATCTTTCGACACCCCCACCGCTGCGCCCACCAACAAACGCCCTCGGGCATCCTTGGCCGCGTTGGGAAACTGTCGGGCCTTCTCAATGTCTTTAATCGTGATCAATCCCCGAAGAATATACTGTTCGTCTACCAGGGGCAGCTTTTCAATCTTGTGTTCTTGAAGAATGCGCTTCGCTTCTTCGAGGGTCGTACCGACGGGGGCGGTGACGAGGTTTTCTTTCGTCATGACCTCGGCGATAAGGCGGGAGTGGTTTTGTTCGAAGCGGAGATCGCGGTTTGTAATAATGCCGACGAGGCGGCCCTTTTCATCGACGATGGGTACACCGGATATTCGGTACTTGGCCATCAGTTGTTCCGCCTCAGCCACGCTGTGATCGGGAGTGAGATAAATCGGATCGGTGATCACGCCGCTTTCCGAACGTTTGACCCGATCGACTTCCTCAGCTTGTTTGGCGATCGACATGTTTTTATGGATAATTCCTATGCCCCCTTCCCGGGCCATGGCGATGGCCATCTTCGCTTCGGTGACCGTATCCATTCCGGCGCTCATCAAAGGGATGTTCAGCCGAATCTCCCGGGTCAGGCGGGTGCTCACATCGACTTCGCTCGGTAGAACCTCTGATTTAGCAGGAATTAAGAGAACGTCGTCAAAGGTCAATCCCTCTTTTTCAAATTTCCGGTGCCACATGTTGATACCCCCAATGGTTGCGGTCGTGGATATTATGGCCAGTGTAGCAAACTCCTCTGCGGTGTCAAGGGCGCCCGGGTAGAACAAAGCCCCGCAGGAAAGATCCTGCGGGGCTTGCGGGAACGCGCCCGGCAACGTCCTACTCTCCCAGGGCCCTGCG
>NZ_JAILZZ010000075.1:0-8735 GCF_023512215.1 Kyrpidia sp.
GACCTTCAGCGTGCGGCTCAAGATCACCCGGTCCCCGGCCCCCCGGTCCGTGACCACCCCCGGCACTTCCATCTCAAACCCCGGAAACCGGTTATCCCAGGCTTCAAACAATCGCAGATACTCGATGATCGCCTTCGACCCCTCATCAAACCGCTCCCCGGGCACGATCACAGGTATCCCCGGCGGATACACCAAACCGATCACCGCCGACACCCGCCCGGGCAGCCCCTCCAGCGGCACCAGCTCCACCTCGCCGTCCACGAGTCTCCCGAATGCCTCGGTGGGGGTGAGGACCGCTTCGGGCAGGACCGCATACATCTCCTCCTGCACCCGGGCGATCTCCGCCTCCCGCAAAAAATCATGCATCTCCTGGGCCAAATCCTTCACCCCCTGGCTCCGGTACCTCCCGGGGTTCGCCCGGTACACCTCGGGCAGCGCCTCTTTCACCGGGCGATTGCTGTCGTACAGCTGCTTGAACGCGTACAACTTCGACACCAGGGTCGACGACTTGCTGCGACTGGCGGCAATCGTAAACAGCACCAACAATGTATAAAATCCGGTCTTCTCCGCCACCACCCCGTGATCCCGGAGGAACGCCGCCACCAGAGGGCCCGGGATTCCGGTCGCTTCCGGCCGGCCGGCACTGTCCACCCCCGGCGTCAGGATCGTCACTTTGATGGGGTCGAGCATCGCAAAACCATCCGGCACCCCCTCAAACCCGTGCCACCGATCCCCGGCGCGGATCTGCCAGGGCGCATCACTCCGGGTCAGCCCCTCCAGTCCGGCCAGCGCCCGCCTCTCATCGCCTCCCAGCCCTTCCCCCGGCACATCCCCGGCCGCCGCGAACACCGCCTCCACCGTCTCCGGCTGCCAGACGTTGAACCACCAATCCCCCCGCCCCTCGGCCTCCCGGTGGATGCTGTACACCTGCCGGCGGAACTCCAGCGCCCGCTCCACCGCCTCCTGGACCAACCGCTCCCCCGCCTTGCCCATCATCATCCGGGTGCCCACGTCTAAAGAGGCGAGGATCGCGTACTGGGGGGACGTGGAGGTGTGCATCATAAACGCCTCATTGAACCGATCCTCGTCGATGGGCATGCGCCCGTTGCGAATGTGAATCATGGAGGCCTGAGAGAAGGCGGACAACACCTTGTGGGTGGACACCGTCGAAATCACCGTCGGCAAATCCTTCCGCCGCGTGGCCGGGGACAGTCCGTAGTGCCGCCGGTAGAGAGGCTGAAAAGCCGCATAGGGAATCCACGCCTCATCCATGTGGATGTAATCCGCAACACCCTCCACCCGCCGCAACAGCCGCTCGGCGTTATAAAGCACCCCGTCGTACGTGGAGTTCGTGATCACCACCATTTTCACCCGTGGGGCCGAACTCGTGGATGAATCCGAGGCCAAACCCGTTTCCGCAACCGCCGCCCCATGGGCGCCGCCGCCCACACCGTCCCGTCCGGCCGCCGCAGCCGCCTCCGCCGCCCCGCTGCCCACACGGCCCCCTCCGGCAGCGTCCGCAGCCCCGGGATCCACCGCCCCCGCCTTTCGCCGCACCAGCGGATGGGCCGCCACCCGGGCCCGGATCGCCTCGGGATCCAGCGCCTCCCACCGGGCCGGCCCGATAATCCCCTGCCCGTTACGGTGGGCCGGCAAAAACACCGGAATCGCCCCGGTCATAATGCAGGCGTTGATCACCGACTTGTGGCAGTTGCGGTCCACCACCACCACATCCCCGGCCTTGAGCAGCGCCCGGTGTACGATTTGGTTGCTCATCGTCGTCCCATTGGTCACAAAAAATGTCCGATCCGCCCCGTGCGCCTCGGCGGCTTCGTCCTCCGCCTCCCGGATCACCCCCTGGTGCTCCAGCAGCGATCCCATCTCCGGCACCGAACTGCACAAATCGGTCAGAAAAATGTTCGGCCCGTAAAAATCATAAAAAATCTTCCCCACCGGAGATTTCAAGAACGCCAGGCCGCCGCTGTGCCCGGGCGTGTGCCAGGCGTCCTTGAACTCGTTAACATAATCGTACAGCCGCCGGAAAAATGGCGGCATCAGGCTCCTGCGATATCCTTCCGCCGCCCGGGCGATCCTCCCGGCGGAAAACTCCGGCTTATCCTCGGTGATCCATACGTACCCCGAAGTCTCTTGGAGCACCTCGTGGGGCAATTCGTCCACCCGCAAAGATTCTGTCAACAAAAAAATCGGCAGGCTCTCCTGGATCTCCCGCACCAGACGGATCAGCCGTTCGATCCGCCGCCCGCCCCCGGGATCGTGATCCGGATCGTCCCAGCTCATCAGCACACAGGAGAGCTCCGGCCGGGTCTTGACGATCAGCTCCGCCTCCTCCTCACCCCGGGCGTTGACAATGGCCAGACCCTGTGCCGCCAGCGCGTCGGCGATGTACCGCACCCCTTCGGCAATGGCCGGCGACGCCTCCGCCGGATCGTGCACCAGAAGAATCGGAAAATCCAGGTCGCTCACCCTCTCTCACCACGATGCCCGAACCGAACATTAACGGTTTACCATTAGCATATCACAGCCCGATCTCTTTTCCCATTCCCCACCTCTTGTCCACTTCACGTGGACAAAGCCGCCACTCCGTCCGATCAAAGGGCGGACACAACACCCTCCTCGCACTTTTACAATCCACAATCTCCCACCTGCCGGCACCCGCAAAAAAAGCGCGGGGCCTTAACAACTCCCCGCGCTCTCATCGGTTCGGCGGCCGATCTCCTCGTTCCCCGACCGCCCATCCGAAACCCTTCTTTTACCGCCCCACCCGTCTCACCGTACACTGGGCGTCTTTGATCCCCAAAGCCCGCAGAATATAATACATCGGGCAAAACCCGGTCAGGGCCGAGATGATCAGCATCAACCCGACAAAGGCGTCAAAATACACCCAGTGGGGATGCACCCAAAGCGACAGTCCCGCTCCGATCAGGATGAACACCCCAGCGACAATCCGGATGAGGGAACCCTTTCCGGACTCGACGAACATATCCATCACCCTCCCCCTTATGTCAACCCGCCACGCGTCTCACGCGTTCGCCCTCGCCCTGGCCTTCGCTTCTTTCCGCATCCGCGCCTTGGCCCGGCGGATCTCCACCGCATAATACAGAACCGGGATCACGAACAACGTCAACACCGTTGAAGCGATCGTCCCAAACATCAGCGAGATGGCGAGCCCCTGGAAGATCGGGTCGAACAGGATGACAAACGCCCCCACCACCACCGCCGCTGCGGTGAGGAGGATCGGCTTCGAACGGACGACCCCGGCGGTCACCACCGCCGCATCCAGATCCTCGCCTTCCTTGCGCCGGCGCTCGGCGAACTCCACCAGCAAGATCGAGTTCCGCACGATAATGCCGGCCAGGGCGATCACCCCGATCATCGACGTGGCCGTGAAAAAGGCCCCAAAAAGCCAGTGTCCCGGCACCACCCCGATCATGGTGAGCGGAATCGGCGCCATAATCACCAGAGGTGTGATAAAGGACTGGAACCAGGCGACCACCAGAAGGTACATCACCACCAGCGCCACCCCGAAGGCCAATCCGAGGTCCCGGAACACCTCGTAGGTGATCTGCCATTCCCCGTCCCATTTCACCTTGACGCCATTTTCCAGCCAAGGCTGATGGGTCAGGTACTGCTCCACCTTCGCACCGCTCGGCACATGAATCTGGCTCACGGCGTTCCACATCTTGGCGATATCGTAAGCCGGGCTCTCCTCATACCCCGCCACATCCCCGAACACGTAGGCGACGCTTTGGAGATTCTTCCGGTAGAGCGTCTGCTCCGCCGTCTCCTGTTGAATATTCGCCACCTCGCCCAAAGGAATCAGCTTCCCGGAGGGCGTCGGCACCTGGATGCTCTTCAGCTCATCCAAGCTCGACCGACGGTCCCGGGGCGGTTGCAGCCAGATTTTCACCGGCTCCAGCTCGTGAGGCGGATGCACCAACCCCACCTGGGCCCCGGCCAACATCATTTGCAGCGTCTGGGCCACTTCCTGGTCCGTGATGCCGTTGAGCCGGGCTTGGTCGGTCAGCGTAAACGAATACTGGGTCTGAGGCGCCTGCAGAGACGTGTCCACGTCCACCACGCCGGGCGTCTTCTTGAAAATCTCCGCCGCCTGCTGGACCGCGGCGTACTGGTCGGCGGGATCGTTGCTGTACACTTCCAGCACCAGGGTATCCTGGACCGGCGGCCCCGGCGGCACCTCCACCACCTTAACGTTGGCGCCGTATTTCTCCCCGATGGCCTGCACCGCCGGCCGAATGCGTTTCGCGATATCGTGGCTCTGCTGCTGCCGCTCGCCCTTGGCCACCAGATTCACCTGAATGTCGGCCACGTCCGGGCCTTGGCGCAGGTAGTAGTGGCGGACCAAGCCGTTAAAATTAAAGGGCGACGCGGTCCCGATGTACATTTCGTAATCGGTGACCTCATTGACCGTCGACAGATAATCCCCGATGGCCTTGGTGGCCGCCGCCGTTTGTTCCAGGGTCGTCCCCCGGGGCATGTCGATGACCACCTGAAATTCGCTCTTGTTATCAAACGGCAGCATCTTCATCGCGACGGCCTTCGTGTAAAACAAGATCAAGGACGCGAAAAGCAGGAGCACCACCGCGAGGAAGAACAGGTTGCGCTTCTTGCGGCTGTGCACCATGGCCATGAGCACACCCGCGTACATCCGGGAGACCCGGCCGCCGTGCTCTTCGCCGACGTGATCCCCGTTGCCGACGTGATCCTCGTTGCCAGAGCGTCCCCCTTCGGCCCCGGGGCCGTCTTCGGACTCGCCTCCCGTCGACATCCCCACACCGGGCACACCCCCCGGCGACGACGCCGGTCCCACGGCCACCGTCCCCTCACCCCCGCCGCCCACACCGGCCGCCGCCGGGACCGCCTTCGGCTCATCCCGCTTCAGCAGCCGCAGCCCAAACCAGGGCGTGACGATAAAAGCCACGAGCAGCGAGAAAAACATCGCAATCGAGGCGTTGATGGGAATCGGCGCCATATACGGCCCCATGAGCCCGCGAACGAAAGCCATGGGAATCAACACGGCAATGACCGTAAAAGTCGCGAGGATCGTGGGATTTCCCACCTCGTCCACCGAATGGACCGCCGCATCCAAGGGCTTGAGCGTTCGCATCCGGAACCACCGGTGCATATTCTCCACGACGACAATGGCGTCGTCCACCAGGATCCCGATGGCAAAGATCAAAGCAAAAAGCGTCACCCGGTTCAGGGTGTACCCGTGCATGTAGCTCAGGAACAAAGCCAGCGCCAGGGTCACGGGCACCGCGATGCCCACCACGATGGCCTCCCGGATTCCGAGCACCACCCCGATGAGCAGGATCACCGACGCCGTGGCGATGAGCAGGTGATCGATCAGCTCATTGGCCTTTTCCATCGCCGTCTCTCCGTAATCCCGGGTCACCGTGACCTGCACGTCCGAAGGGATGACCTTGCCCTTGAGATCATCCACCTTCTTGATGACGTCGTTCGCCACCCAGACCGCATTGGTCCCGGGCTTTTTCGAGACGGAGATGGTCACTGCGGGGAAGATGCGCCCGGGGGGCTCGGTCACGCCTTTGTCCGCCGCCCGGGGCCCGGTCCCGAAGAGGACGTACTGATTGACCTCGGAAGGTCCGTCCGTCACCGTGGCCACGTCTTTCAGAAACACCGGGCGCTGCTCATAGACCCCGACCACCAAGTTCTTGACCTGTTCGGGATCCACCAGATACGTCCCGGCTTTGACCTTGAACTGCTTGTTCGCCTCGGCGAACTGGCCGGCGTCCAGGGACTGGTTCCCGCTCTGGAGCGTCCTTTCCAGTGTCAGCGGCGAAATCCCGTAGGCCGCCAACCGGGTGGGATCGACCTCCACCCGGACTTGCCGCTCCCGGCCGCCGATCACCTGGACCTTGGCGACGTTTTCCACCCGGTTGACCTCGTCGGCCACCACCGCAGTGATCCGCCGCAAATCGTAGTCGTTGAGCTTGTTGCTCCACAGGGTCACCGAGACGATGGGCACATCGTCGATGGTCATCGGCTTGACCAAGGGCTGGCCCACTCCGGGGGGGACCTCATCCATGTTGGACATCACTTCGTTATAGGTGCGGACCACCGCGTCGTTCAGGTCGGTACCGACATAGTACCGAAGCGTGATCAGCGCCTGACCGGGCTGGGATGTAGAATAGATATACTCGACCCCTTTGATCTTCCAGAGCTTCTTTTCGAGAACTTTCGTCACCCGGTCCTCCACGTCTTTCGCCGTGGCACCGGGATAAGGGACGAAAATATCGATCATCGGCACGGAGATCTGGGGTTCTTCTTCCCGGGGCGTGTTCAGCACCGCCAGCACGCCCATCAACAGCGCGGCCAGCACCAAAAGCGGCGTGATCTTAGAATTGATGAATGCCTTGGCGATTCTGCCCGAGAGGCCGATCTTCATGAGCCGGTCCTCACTTCCGCCCCGTCGCTCACCCGATCCACGCCGGAGACGACGATCCGTTCACCGGGGTTCAGCCCGCTCAGCACCTCGACCTGATCCCCGGATTCCCGACCCAATGATACATAACGAAGATGGGCCCGGTTCTGGTTATCCACCGTATACACCCCTGTGAATTGCGACCAGCGCACCACCGCCGCCTTCGGGATGAAAATCTTGTCGTTCGGCCCGCCGGTGCCGAGGACCGCCTCGCCAAACATTCCCGGCCGCACCTCCACATCGCCGGGAAGGCGTATCTTCATTTTAAAAGTCCGGCTGGCGGGATCGATCCGGGGCGTGATCTCGTACACCGTCCCGGTAACCGACCGGTTCAAAGCCGGAATGTGCACCGAGACGGTATCACCGATTTTCATGGCCGCGGCCAGCTTCTCCTCGGCATAGACCTCCAGGGCAAAGGGCCCTTTTTCCACCGTCAGGAGGGGCATCCCAGGGCTCGCCATGTCTCCTTGATTCACCGTCTTCGAGGTCACGAACCCGTCAAAGGGCGCTTTCAGGACGGTGTCGCTCAGATTGGCGGACGCCGCTTGGACCGAAGCCTGGGCCTGACCCAAGGCCGCTTGGGCTTCACCGAGCCGGGCCTGGGCTTCCGCCTTCTGGGCCAGAGCCCCCTGAAGGGCGGCCTGGGCTTGGTCATACTGAGCCTTTGCCGCCTGGTAGCGCGTCTGGGCGTGATCGTAATCCTGGCGGCTCGCCGCACCGGCTTCGTACAGCGATTGGGTGCGTTCAAAATCGGATTGAGCGCCCTGAAGGTTCGCCTGGGCCGCCTGTAGACTGGCCTGGGATTGCCGGATCGCCTCGTCGATCTGCGCCTGAACCGACTGGGCCGCCTGAACTCCGGCCTGAGCCTGGGCACTGCCCGCCTGGGCTTGTTTGACAGCCGCCGCCAAGGGTTCCGGATTCAGGACCACCAAGGTCTGGCCTTGCTTGACAAAATCCCCCTCCTTCACGAACACCTGCTGCACCGAGGCCATGATTTTGCTGGCGACCTGGGAGGTCCCGTCGGCGACCACGGTGCCGGGCACCGTGACACCGGTGTGGTCCGCCGATTGTTCCACCGCGGCCACCTTGACCCCGCTGATGCTCGCGGGGGCCCGTTCGGCGGTGCCTGGAGGAATCTTATGTACGAGGACACCGCTCAGGACCAGGAGGAACCCTCCCAGGGGGACGCCGAGGAACAGCACACCCTTCACCCACGTTTTCATACCTACCACCTTTCTGCCGATGAACCGTCCAAGATGCAAGTCGGGGCGAAAGCACCGGTCACCCCTTCGGAGATCTCCCCGAGCTGCGCTTCGGACGAACCGAAACCTTCCGTCACCTCCCTGGCCTTCCGGGCAGGCCTCGGCATTATACCCTACCCGGTACCCTGTTTCACACAACATTATTATGGTAGGAGGACGGAATCCATGTCAAGCTGCCTTTGACTTTGCGGATTTTCCGTGTCATCCTGGGTAAAAGAGCGGAACCCGCATCCGGTATGTCGCGGGCGGTGGGAGGGGGAGGATTCGTGGAAACTTATCAAACAGTCGGGCGACAAAGCGAGGTGGAGATTGTCATCAAGAAATCCCGGTTCATTGGCCGGGCGGCTCCGGTGGCCAGCGAAGAGGAAGCCGTCTCCCTCCTGGAGGCGATCCGGCGGAAGCACTGGGATGCCACCCACAACTGTTACGCCTACACCATCGGCCCCCACTCCGAGATCCAGCGCTCCAGCGACGACGGGGAACCTGCCGGCACCGCCGGGCGCCCGATCCTCGAAGTTTTGCACCACATGAACCTGCGGGACACCCTGGTGGTGGTCACCCGGTATTTTGGCGGGGTCCTGCTCGGGGCCGGGGGACTGGTCCGGGCCTACGGGCATGCGGCCTCCGAGGCGGTGCGGGCCGCCGGCCTCCTCAGCCGCCGCCCCTATGTCCGGGTCCGAATTCGCATCCCCTACCCCGCCTTCGGCAAACTGGACCATCGCCTGGCCCAACGCGGCTGGCCCCGGGAGGAGCCGGTGTTCGCCGAAGACGTTCGGCTCACCGTCTACGTTCCCCGAGGCCGCGAACACGAATGCCAATCTGTGGCGGCGGACGCCACAGGCGGTCAGGTGGACCTCCGATTCGAGGAGGAGGTCTGGTTGGACGAGGTGGACGGGGCAGCCCGGGTCCCTTCCTCCTCGTATGATAGTAGTAGAAGCTCTCCTTCGTTGAATTTCCAGTAGGTCCGGAACTGCTGGAGCAGCGCTGGA
>NZ_JAILZZ010000002.1:0-150921 GCF_023512215.1 Kyrpidia sp.
CAGGCTGGACAGGTTATCCACAGCCGTGTTCTTCCACCGGTGCAGCATGGTTGGATGAACCCCGTACTCCGAGGCCAGTTGTGCAATGTCTTCTCTTCCGTAAGAAGTTCCAGAACGACCTGCGCTTTGAATGAAGCCGGGAGGGAGCCGGTTGTGACATGGGATTTGTGTGTTTATAATAGCTTCATGCGAGCGCGAATTCTTTGTCACCGACTGGGCTCATTGGCGGGCGCTTTATTTGCGAGTGGAATCGGGCAGTTCAGTGTGGTCCTGGGAAGCGAGCGTCGACGAGGAATCGCTTCGCGTCTTCAAATCCTGGGCAGACTACCACCGCCCCTTTGGCGGGAGGCGGGCCCTTCCGCAGGTATCACCCGGGACGAAGGCATTCCCACCGGGCGATCGTGAAGCGATACAATCTGTGATCGGGGAGGGATGGACTGTGGCCGTGTATGATGAACTGGAAACGCCTCTTGGGACCCTTCGTGTGGTCATGGATTCGGTCGGCGTGAGCCGGGTGGCGCTGACCGAGGAGGATTGGGGAGAGATCCAGCAGGAGTTTCACGACCTCGTCCGGGATCCGGAGTCCTGTCGAGATGCCGTCCGCCAGCTCGAAGAGTATTTTTCCGGGCGCCGTCGCGCCTTTGACGTGGCCTTGTCGCTCCCCGAGGACAGTTCGTTTCGCCGGCGGGTATGGGCCGCTCTTCGTGAGATCCCCTATGGTCAGGTGCGAAGTTACGGGGAGATCGCCGCGGCCATCGGGAACCCCCGGGCGGTGCGGGCCGTGGGCCAAGCCAATCGGGCCAACCCTTTGCCGATTTTTATCCCGTGTCACCGAGTGGTGGGGAAAAAAGGGGACTTGGTGGGATATGCCGGGTCCCGGACCGATCTGAAAGCCCATTTACTGCGATTGGAAGGGGCGCTGGCGGAATGATTCTGGTCTCGGCGTGTCTGGCGGGTTGTCATTGTCGATACGACGGCTCCAGCCGGGGGTTGTCGTGGATTGAGGAGTGGGTGGCCCAGGGCCGGGCCATCCCCGTCTGCCCGGAGCAGCTCGGCGGTCTTCCCACCCCGAGGCCGCCGGCCCAGATTGTCGGTGGCGAAGGCGGGGATGTGTTGGATGGGCGGGCCAAAGTACTGACCCAAGAGGGCGAGGACGTATCCGAGTCCTTTGTGCGGGGCGCCGAAGAAGCTCTTCACTTCGCCCGTTTGGTCGGTGCATCGGCCGCCGTGTTGAAGCAGAGGAGCCCGTCCTGCGGGTGCGGCGCGATCTATGACGGCACCTTTACCGGAAATATGCGCCCCGGGCGCGGGGTGACGGCTGCTCTCTTGGAGCGCCACGGCATCCCGGTCTACTCGGAAGAAGACGAGCCCGGAGGCGTATTCGGGACGGAGGATTCGTGACCGGGTGGCATCGTATGCAGGGGCGGAATCCGGCCCGAAGGGCATCTTGCAGGCTCGAAAAGATCCGGATGTGTTCCCCGCGGAAGGTCATTGTTCATCGGCGTCGTCCCCCGGCGGATGCAGCAGGGCCACCAGAAAAGCTTGTTCTTCTTGTGTCGGGTCGTTGCCCGGCGGCGTGAAATACCCAAAGGCCATGATCCCCCGCACCCGGGTGACGGTGAATAGCCCCTCGTGATCCTCCACGCGGTATTGGCCCCCCACTCGTACCGTCCCCGCCTCCACCAGGTGGGAGCGGGCGACGTCGTATCTGCGCTTCAGGACTTCCCATTCGTTCCAGCGCCCTTCCTCACGGCACCGTTCCGCCTCTTTCTGCAACCGCTCCATCTCCGCCAACAGTTCTTCTTGGCTCATTTGCCACATCAGTTTATAAATGGCGACTCCCTCCGCACAGTGGTTTTGTATTCATGATACCACGACCCAGTGGCCGTTGGATCAGAGCGAGGGGGTACCAAGTGCGACCGGCCACAGCGTCCAATTTGACCATGGAATCTCCGTCGCGCGTCGCTCTCGCTGCTTGTATCACAAACTTGACCGGGCGGGAAGGCATGTTGTTGCGTCAAATGACTCCCCTGGGCATTTCCCGTATGGGGGCCTGGTGATTTGTCAGATGCAGGAATGCGATCCACCAACCTCCGGGTGCCCAAATGGTTGTTGCCTATGGTACCGTGAATGTGGGCGGGCGACGACCAGGAAAGGGGCGAGAGGAGATGTATCGCAATCGTATTAAAGTGATTGTTGTTGCGGTTCTTTTTGGGACAAGCCTAGTTGCAGGAGTGCCAGGGGTGCTGGCCCAGGATACGGCTCCGGTCAGCGCGCATGTGGCGCATCCGGCCCACTATGCGGATCCGCTGGTGCAAAAGGTGATCGACACGGCGGAGACGCAGATCGGCACTCCATATAAATGGGGAACCAACAAACTTCGCGGCGATTCTACCTTTGACTGCTCGAATTTTACCCAATATGTCTACCAAACGGCGGTGGGATATCGGTTTTCCTCGAGTTCAAAGAAACAGGGGGATCTGAACCAGTATCGGGATTGGGGAGTTTATTACAACATTCGCGACATCAAAGCGGGGGATCTCCTCTTTTTCTCCACTTCGGACTCGGGCGGTAAAGTGGGTCATGTGGGGATCGCGCTGCAAGATGGAACGTTGAAAATCATTCACACATACTCATCAAAGGTGCCCCTGGGTGAGTATGATTACACGAACAACAAATGGTGGACGTCACATTTTCTGTACGCGCGTCGACCATTGAACCACGTGCGGGCAGCCGAGAATCCGGGCGTGCCCTCCACCCCGTCCACGCCGGTGCAAAGCCCGCCGGCAGCTCCGGTGACCGATTCCCCGGGTTCGGCGGTGGCTTCAGCTCCTTCCGGTGCTACGGATCGGGTGACCCCTGTCCAGGGGTGGGTCTCGGTGCGCAGCGCTCCCTCGACTTTGGCGCCGCGGGTCGCCGTGCTTCATCTCGGGGAGTCGGCGGAACGACTGGCCACGGTTAACGATTGGTGGTACAAGGTACGGCTGTCAGACGGCACTGTGGGGTATCTCACGTCGTCTCCCCGCTATGTTCAGACGCAGTAGCGACAGGGGGCGAGCTCGTGGCAGACAAGGATTGGGCCACGGAAGTTGTGGGAGCGGCCGGGGATTCGTCTCCGGTCCGCTCATTTTTTTCGGCCGGGCTCGTTGAGGGTTTTAAACTCGATGGGCCGCCCCTTATCTCTCCACGCACTTCCAGCCGGGTTCGAGCCGGGTGACGTAAAGCTCCCTCCTCCACGCGAATGCGCAAAGCGAGCAGCGGGGCATTGGCCACCGATACAAGTAGGGCCGTCCAATGGGCGTGAAAAGCTAAAGGCAGGCTTACGAGCTCCACCATGACGGCCAAGTAATTGGGGTGTCTCAGCCACCGGTAGGGACCGCGCTGTACCGGTGGATGGCCCGGGATCACGAAAATCCGGGTGTTCCAATAATGGCCGAGGCTGCGCAAAGACCAGTAGCGGAGTCCCTGGCTGGCGGCAAAAAGGGCGAGGGCGGGCCACCACACGGGAAGGCCCGCCAATCCGCGAATCCGGACTTCCGCCACCATACCGGCAAAAAAGGACACGTGCAAAAGAACAATCCAGGGATAGTGTTCCCATCCGACTTCAAAACCACCCCGGGCCCGGATCCAGCGGGCGTTATGACGGGCGAGGCCCAGCTCCGCCAGGCGCTGGGCGATCACCCCACCGATCACCCAGGCGAAAAGCTGTCCTACCTCCATTGGAGCATCACCCGTTCACTGGAGAATCCCGGACCCAGGGCCAAGAGAGCCGTCCGGTCCCCGGACCGGAGAGAACGCCGCTCAGCCAGGTCCTTTAAGACGAACAAAACGGTGGGGGCGGACATGTTGCCATACTGTCTCAACGTCTCATGGGCAGACTCCAGGCTCTCCTGGTTCAAGCCAAGCACCTCTTCATAGGCGGCCAAAACCTTCGCCCCGCCCGGGTGTACCACCCAGTGGTCGATTTTTTCTTCAGCCGGGGCAAAGTGTTCCCGTTTTTGCCGACGAAGGAATTCCGGGATGTCCCGGGAGAACACGACCCGCCACCCGTCGTCCCCCACGTCCCAACCCATCATATCTTCGGTATCCGGCCAGTGGATGCTGTGGGAGCCCTTCCATTCCCATGCTCCGGACGACCTCGGACGCTCTTGGACCCTTTTGCTCCACCGCTCATAGGCCCGATCCCCCAGGATCAATGCCGCGCCCGCTCCGTCGGCAAACAACACCGTGGCGATGAGATTGCTTTTTCGCTGGTCTCTCGCCAAAAAGGTCAGGCTGCACAGTTCCACGACCACGACCAAAACGTGGGCATCGGGATCGGCGGCGGCGCTGGCCAGGCCCCGGCTCAGTCCCACGGCGCCCCCGGCGCATCCCAGCCCCCAGATCGGCGTGCGCCTGATTTTCCCGGATAAGCCAAGGCGCTGGGCGATCCGCATATCCGGACTCGGCGTGGCCAGGCCCGTAGAGGAGACCCACCACAGGTCGGTGATCGCCCGGGGGTTGACGCCGGTTTGGGTCAAGCATGTCCGGGCCGCCTCCGTCCCCAAGGCGACAGCTTCCTCCTGATACACGGCGTTGCGGGCGGAAAAAGGGCGGCCCTGGATATACCATTCCGCCGGCCGGCAAAAATGCCGCCACTCGATACCCGCGGTGTCGAAGGTGCGGAGCAGGCGGTCGATGTCCCGGAAGCTCGTCCGAAACAATTCCCTGGACATCGTCCGGACTTCCTCTTGGCTGTACCGGTGAGGGGGTGTTGTGGTGGCGATGTGGACGAGAAAGGGCACGGGCACCTCTCCTCTCTGTCTGGCGAAAACGAAACCCGTCTCCGTGAGGATCCCCCTCCGGGTATCGTTTCATGCACCGACCGCAGGGAGCTCGGTATGGCCCGGGATCAAAAAGGCTTGGTCACCATCAGGTAGGCGATGATTCCCAAAAGTCCCACCACCGACACAATGGTGCAGACATTTTCAAAACGGAGCTTGCTGACTTCCTCATAAGCGTGCAACTTCTTGGTGGCGGCGACCTTTTTCATCCCGCCCACCACCACGACTTTGATGAGGATAAAAATGATCATGTAGATCAGCATGGAGACGAGCAGCCAGAGCTGAAGCAGATAGCGCCAGGATGTGACGAGGAAAAATCCCGCCCCGGTCAGCCAGAGTACCCAGTCGGTGATCCAGTCCAGTCGGCGATAGGTGGATAGAAACGCCCGAACCTGGCCCACCTCTTTGAGGCGGGGGACATAGAGCAACACTCCCAATTTCACCGCTACCGCAGCCAGATGAAAAGCGAGAATGATATAAAAAGCCGTCATGGGCAACCCTCCGGATACTTATTCTTCCATTGTATCGGATTCTCACACCTATCGTCCCGTGGTAGAATGAAAAAGATCGCAGTTGTGCGGGATTTGTCATGGAGGGACCGATGTGGCACAAGTCGTGACATCATTTGAACGAGATTTGGCGCTCGTGGAGTCCTTGGCGCGACTGATGGAGGAGTGGGGGGATGGGGTCCGGGCGGCCCGGGTTCGGGAAGTGGCTGAAAAATACGCGCGGCGAGAGGTGATCGTCGCGTTTTGCGGACATTTTTCCGCCGGTAAATCCACGTTGATCAACAAGTGGCTCGGGGAGGACGTCCTGCCCAGCGGGCCCGTGCCCACAACGGCGGCGGGGGTTTTGATCCGCCGGGGCGCGCCGGGCCTGCGGATTTGCGATCGACACGGGGTGGTCCGGCAGCTGGAAGCGAAGAATGCGTCTGAAGAACTCTCTCGGTGGTGCACATCCGAAGAGGACGTTCGTCTGGTGGAGGTGGGGAATCCGTCGATCCCCCTTCCCGAAGGAGCGGCTTTCCTGGATACGCCGGGGGTGGATTCGACGGATCCCGCCCATCGGGAGATGACCGAGGCGGTCCTTCACCTGGCGGACGCCGTGGTTTATACGATGGATTACAACCATGTGCAGGCCGAGGCCAATCTGACTTTTTTGCGCCGGCTGACCGATGGTGGCGTTCCCGTTTTCTTGGTGATTAATCAGATCGATAAACACGCCGAGGACGAACTGCCTTTTTTGCAATTTCAATATGAAACCGCACAGATTTTCAAAGCCTTCGGAATACCCGATAAGCGGATCTACTACGTGTCCCTGCGCGATCCGCAACATCCGTATCATCAGTTTCAGGAGTTGCGGGAAGATGTGTCGGAGTTTATGGCCGAAGCACCCCGCTGGTATCGCAGGTCCGTCGGACGGGCCCTCCGGGGCATTGTCGATGATCACCTGAAAGCTTGGCGGGCCGGGCACCGGGAGGAGATCGAAGCAGCTCGGGCGCTGCTTGGCGAGGAACACGCCCGGGAGCGGGTGGAGCGCTTTGATCAACTGTCTGAGGAGGAGCGGCGTTGGCAAGATCCCGAGGGGCATCTGGAGGCGGTACACTGGCCGGAGTTGGTGCGCATGGTGGAGAATGCCCGGATCACCCCTTATGAGATCGGGGAGATGGCCAGGGCTTATCTCGACAGTCTGCGCCCGGGTTTCCGGCCCGGAGGGTGGTTTGGAGGTCGGGGACGGACGGAGAAAGAGCGGGAGGCCCGGGCGGCGGCGCTGTCGGAGGCTTTTGGACGGCGACTTGAGACGGAACTCGATCGCCATGTGCGAAGCTGGGCCCGGGATTTGGCGGCAGCCTGGGGTGTGGCGAATGGGGATTTGTTGGACCGCATAGAAGGGGCGCCCATCTTGCTGTCGACGTCAGAGGTGGCGGCGTTGGTCAAGCCCGGGGCGGTGGTCGAAGCTGGATATGTGCAGACCTATCTCCGGGATCTCGAGACGGCGGGCAAAGAACGATATCGGAAACTGGGCCGCCGTTTGCTGGAGATGATCGAACAGGCTATCCGGGAGAGGCGGGAGGCGGCCCTGGTGGCGATATCCGAGGAGAGGGGGCGTCTGGCCCCGTATGCCAATGCGAGGGATCAGTTGGAGATCCTGCGGGGGGAGGAAGAACGCCGGCGGACGGCCCTGTGGGAGCGGATCCCGTTTCTCGAGGGGGATGGTGAATCGCCGAGTTCCGCCGAGGAGCCTGCGACAGCCCTTGACGTTGCAAAGGAGATGCCCCGGACCAGGGCCGGCCATGCCGGGGATGTCCCGCCGGCTGAGGAGGTTGTAGATGTTGCAGAGATTGCATCAGAAAAAGTTGCAACAGATGATGCGAATGTCGCGGGTGTTTCGGGTTCGGTAGATGTGTCCTCGGGATGGTTGGCCGATGCCGAGGTGGAGGTGGAGGTCGCCGTGGAAGGGGAAAATGGGGTTCCGAGTGTGGGACCGGGCCCAAGGCGAACCGGTGATCCCCGGCTCCTCGCTGCGGCGGAGCAGTTGCGCCAGGCTGCCGAAATTCTGGCGATTCTGCCGGGAACCGCGAAGATGACCTCGGCCCTCCTGGAGAGGGCCGCCCGGCTTGAAGAGCGGGAGTTCACCGTGGCGCTCTTCGGGGCCTTTAGTGCGGGAAAGTCTTCCCTTGCCAACGCCCTGTTGGGATCCGCGGTTCTCCCCTCATCTCCCAATCCGACCACCGCCGCTGTACAACGGGTTCGGGCTCCGGAGGGTGGGCACCCGCATGGCACCGCCGTCCTTCATATCCGCGCCCGTTCGGAGATGGAGAAGGTGCTGGAGGAGCTGGAGTCCCGGGGCGAGGAAGAAGCGTGCACCGCCATTCGGCAGCATTGGAAGGAAATCGAACCCTATTTCGGCCAGGCCTTGCGGGCGCATTGGTCCCGGGTTCGCCAGGTAACCGCGGAAGAACGGTGGGCGGCCTATTTTTCACACTTGGATATTTTTTGGGATTGTCCGTTCACGGCAGGAGGATGGGTGCTGGTGGACACCCCCGGGGTGGATTCGGTCCACGGGCGCCATACCGACACGGCCTTTGAGTCCATTCGCCACAGCGACGCGGTGGTGTTCGTGACCTACTACAATCATGCTTTTTCCCGGGCTGACGAGGCATTCTTGACGCAGCTCGGGAAGATGCAGGAGACCTTTGATTTCGAAAAGGTATTTTTCGTCGTCAATGCCGGTGACCTGGCTGCCAATGAGCAGGAACTTCAGGGCGTCGTGCAACATGTTCGGCGCAATTTGACGAACCTCGGCATAGTGCGCCCCCGGATCTACCCCTTGTCGAGCCGGGGGGCCTTGTTGGCGCGCAAGGCGCAAACCAGTTCGTTATCCCCGGGGGAAGAGGCTTGGCTTCGCACTTGCCTCAAGGTTTCCGCGGGGCCTCTACCCTCCCTCTCCGAAGCACTGGAGGTGACTGGATTCGCGGGATTCTACCGGGATTTTTCTTCCTTACTTCGGCGGGACTGGGCGGAGATGGCTCTGGGGCGGGCCTGGGGGGACCTGAGGCGGGCCGAGGAGCGGCTGCGGCGTTGGGTGATGGAGGCCCGGGCGGAGGGGGTGAAGCGGGAGGAACGCCGCCAGGCGTGGTCCGCCGGGGCGAAGCGGGTGGAAGCTTCGCTGTCCCAGGTGGAGGACGAGCCGCTTTTGCGGGGACTGGAAGGCGAGATTGCGGAGTTGTGCGATCACATTGAGCGCCGCCTGTGGATCCGTTACCAGGATCGTTTTCGGGAGTCCTTCTCTGTGGCGGCTCTTGAGGACGGCCGCCGGGAGGCGGTGGCCGCTTGCGCCGCGGATTTGGCCGAGTGGCTGGAAGACGAATTGAGCCACGAGTGGAAAGCTGTGGCTCTGCGCGCCGAACGCTGGTTCCGGGACCGCCGGACGGAGATTTGGACGGAGAGGGTTTCGGCGGCGTCCGGAGATTTGGCCGGGTGGTCCTGGGAGCCCGAGGCGGTGGAACCGTGGGAGATTCCAGCCCAACTCATTGAAAATGGGGTAGGGGAGACCATTCGGAGTCTCGGGCCAAAGTTATTCCCGGGGATGAAACGATGGCTTGGGCCGGGGATGGATGAGATGCGGGAGGCGTTGTGGGAGGCGGTCCTACCCCAGGTTCGCGGGTTCGTGGATGGGTTGCGAAAGACCATGGGGGATTGGGCCCGGCAGTGCGGCCGGCCGGTATTGGAATCGGACCGGAGGGCGGCCAAGGAATCTGCCCGGGAGTACGCCGCCGGGATGATGGCCGCCCTGGATCACACCTTGCCGCCCGAACGCTTGGAGGAAGCTTTACGCCGCTTACCTCGGCCTTGGTCAACTGTATGAGAGAGGGGGACGTGAGATGAGTACAGGGTCTTTGAACGGTGGGCCTCTGGTGAGCGTCCAGTGGCTAAAAGAGCGGATCGGAAGCCCGGATGTGGCCGTGATAGACTGCCGGTTTACGTTGAACGAGCCGGACGCCGGGGAGGCGCGGTATCGCGAGGGGCACATTCCTGGTGCGGTGTACCTTCACCTGGAGCGCGATCTGTGCGGACCGAAAGGACAGGGTGGGCGCCACCCATTGGCGGACCCGGACCGGCTGGCCCGGGTGTTCAGCAAGGCGGGGATCGGCGCCGGGACTGTAGTTGTGGCCTACGACGACCAAACCGGTGAATTCGCAGCCCGGTTGTGGTGGACGCTTCGCTACCTTGGTCATGAGCAGGTTCGGGTGTTGGATGGCGGCTATGCGGAGTGGCAAAAGGCGGGGTATCCGGTTACCCTGGAGATTCCGACGCCATCCCCGGCGAGTTTCGTCCCCCGGGTGCGACCGGAGATGATGGTGGACGCCGAGTACGTGTCCCGGGTGGTATCTGGGCAAGCCCCTGGGGCCCTCTTGATCGACTCCCGGGCGCCCGAGCGGTACACTGGGGAACAGGAGACCATTGATCCGGTGGGCGGTCATATCCCCGGGGCTGTCAACATCTACTGGAAAGACGGCGTCGACGAGGACGGGCGGTGGAAAAGTCCCGAACAGCAGCGCCGCCGGTTCTCCGGCGTCACTGGAGAGCGGGAACTTATCGTCTATTGCGGTTCTGGGGTAACCGCCTGTGCCAACCTGTTGGCTCTGGAAATCGCCGGGATCTCCGGTGCCCGGGTGTATGTGGGCAGTTGGAGCGAGTGGTGCGCGGACCCCGGCCGCCCGGTGGCTCGGGGCCCCAAGCCTTGACAGTTTCCGCATTCATCCCCGCTCTGGCGTTACACTAGAGGTGTCGGCCGAAAAGAAAGGTTTGCAAAATCGACGGGAGGGATCCGAATGACGACAGTGCGGTCACGGGCGGAAATTCCGGTGGAGGATACGTGGAAACTGGAAGATCTGTATCCCGATGATCAGGCCTGGGAGCGGGAGTTTCAGGATGTGCAGAGCCGCTTAGGGGAAGTGGAGGCTTTTCGCGGGCGGGTCTTGGAATCGGCGGAGACCCTCCTCGCCGTCCTTCGCCTGGAAGACGATCTATCCCTCAAGTTGGAAAGGCTTTATGCCTATTCCCATATGCGCAAAGACGAGGATACCACCAACAGTACATATCTCGCCCTGGCTGACCGGGCCCAGGGGCTCGCCGCCCGCTTGGCAGGGGCCTTCTCCTTTGTCGTGCCCGAGATTCTCGCCGGGGATGCCGGGGTCGTGCAGGGCTACATCGACAGTCACTCGGATTTGGCCCTGTATCGACACAAACTGGACGATATTCTCCGGCGAAAGCCCCATGTGCTCTCAGCGGCAGAAGAGGCCATCCTCGCTCAGGTCAGCGAAATCGCCCAGGGCCCGACGACGATTTTCAGTATGGTGGACGACGCGGACCTGCGTCTGCCGACGATCCGGGACGAGCAGGGCCAGGAGGTGGAATTGACCAAAGGCCGCTACAGTCAGTTCCTGGAGAGCCAGGACCGCCGGGTGCGGCAAGACGCTTTTACCGCTTTTTATGCGGCGTACAAAGAGCGTCTGAACACCCTGTCAGCGACGTATCACGCCAGTGTCAAAAAAGATGTCTTTTACGCCCGGGTGAGGAAATACGGCTCTTCCCTGGAAGCGGCTCTGGACGACGACCGGGTGCCGGTGGAGGTGTACGACAGCTTGATCGCCGCCGTGCACGAGTTTTTGCCGGCCCTTCACCGATACCTGCGCTTGCGCAAAAAAGTGCTGGGCCTAAATGATCTACACATGTACGATCTGTATGTGCCCCTCGTGCCCGAGATCCACCGGGAGGTCTCCTTCGATGAGGCGAAAAAGACGGTGTTGGAAGGGCTTGCGCCCATGGGGGAGGAGTACCTCGGCGTGATGCGGGATGCTTTCGCCTCTCGCTGGGTCGATGTTCACGAGAACCGGGGCAAGCGAGGGGGTGCCTATTCATGGGGGGCGTACGGCACCCATCCTTACGTGCTGTTGAATTGGCAGCCGAACATCGACAACGTGTTCACCCTCGCCCACGAAATGGGCCACGCGATGCACAGCCATTATACGTATGCGCATCAACCGTACGTGTACGGCGGGTACTCCATCTTTGTCGCCGAAGTTGCATCGACCTGCAACGAATCGTTGCTGCTGCATCATCTCTTAAAAAATACTCCGGATGAGGCGATGCGGAGGTATTTGTTGAACCACCACCTCGAGCAATTCCGCACCACGGTGTTTCGCCAGGTGATGTTTGCGGAGTTCGAAAAGCTCACCCACGAGGCGGTGGAAGCGGGCCACGCCCTGACTTCAGACTGGATGTGCGACACGTATCGTCGGCTGAATGAAACCTACTACGGGGCCGAAACGGTGATCGATGAACAGATTGCCTGGGAATGGGCCCGGATTCCGCACTTTTACACAGCATTCTACGTGTACAAATACGCCACGGGCTTCTCGGCGGCCACGGCCTTGTCAAGGCGGATTCTGGAGGAAGGGGAGCCGGCCGTCCGGCGTTATCTCGATTTCCTGTCCGCCGGGAGTTCCGACTATCCCCTGGAGGTCTTGGCGAAGGCCGGGGTGGATATGAGATCCCCTGAACCGGTGCGCCAGGCGCTGCAGGTGTTTGAGGAAACGGTGGCCGAGTTGGAAAAAAGTTTTGCCGGGTCCTGAGGCCGGGAAACCGCACAGATCGCCAGGGCGGTAGAAGGGGATGATCCCGCCCGGTGCGGGACGGCGCGGAGGTGCGAGAATGGGGAATCAAAAGGTGTTCGGGGTGGTCACCCGGTATGCGGATCACGTCGGCCAGTTCCGGCCGGCTTTCTGGGAAGTCAAAGACGTCGGCGGGGCTCACCGGGAGCCGGTGGCGGGATCGATTCCTATGGTGAGTTGTTTTGCCGACAATCGGGTGGCAAAAGCGCATCCCGAGTGGGTCCAGGTGGGTCCGGGAGGACAGCGGGCGACGAGAGACCAGCCATATTTTGACTGGGACTGCCTTTGTCCGAGCCGGCCCGAAGTGGAGGCCCTGGCCCTGGAGTGGGTGAGGGACGCGGCGGCGCAGTCGGGTCCAGAGGGCTTTCGGCTGGACGATGTGACCTTTGCCCGGGAAGGTTACTGTCAGTGCGCGGCCTGCGAGGCCGGACGCCGGAAAGCCGGCCTGGACCTGGAGACCTATCGGATGGCTAGGTTAGCGGATTTTGTCGCCCGGGCGCGGTCGTCGGTGGCCGGGAAGCTGTATTTTACACTGTTTCCCGATCCTTATCCCGGGCATCTGGAGAGGCGATTCGGCATCGACGTGGACCGGATGAAGCAGTGGGTGGACGTGTTTGTGGTGCCCATCTATGATCTGGCTTACACGACGACGTACTGGCTGGAAGTCCTGGCCCAAGGATTCCAAGATCGGCTCGGGGGGCACCCCTGGTATCTGGAGCTCTATGGTCTCGGCGTTGAAGAGGCGAAACTGGTGAAGGCCGCCCGGGTGGGGGCGGCCTATGCGGACGGGGTCCTCATTGCTTATGAGAACGATTTGGACAAATTGCGGCGCATTCAGGAGGCGCTGGTCGGTTGAACGGAGAGGATCGATTGGCCCGCCCGGAAGCCGAGGAGGTGACCGCTTCCGGTACGGTGGAGCGGGTGGTCTTCCGAAATGAAGAGACGGGATTTGCCGTGTTCCGCCTGAAAACCTCCGGGGGCGTGATCAGTTGTACAGGGTATGTATATTTTTCCCAAGGCGAAGGGGAGGCCCTGGAGGTGACGGGGCACTGGACGGAGCATCCGCGCTACGGCCGGCAACTTCAGGTTACGGGATGGAGTAAACCGGTGCCCACCGACCGGGAGGTGGCCATCCAGTTGTTCCGGCGCTTGGAGGGGGTGGGCAGGCGAGTGGCCCGAAGGATCGTCGCCGCCCTCGGCCCCGGGGCGGTGGATGCCATCCTCGATCACGGGGAGGCAGCCTTGGCGGGGATTCAAGGGTTGTCGCCGGAGAAGGCGCAGTCGATCGTCCAGCAGGTCCGGGCCCATCACGGGGTCCAAAAGGTGCTCGGGCAATTGATGGCCCTGGGCATTAGCCCGGGTGCCGCCATGCGGGTATACCGAGTGTTGGGGGAAGGGTGTCTTGAGGATATCCGGCGCAATCCGTACCTCTTGGCGGGGGTGGCCGGCATCGGGTTTGGCCAGGCGGACGGGGTCGCCCGGAGGTTGGGCATCCCGGCCGACAGTCCGTTTCGCCTTCAAAGTGCGCTGTTGCATACCCTGGCGGGCTCAACCACCGAAGGCCACTGTTGGTTAGACCGGGCCTTTTGGCTGGCGAAGACGGCGGAGATGCTGGCCGGCATAGACGGGGATCCGTGGGAGGCCGATCAGTTCGAGGAAGCCGCCGGGACCTTGGCGCGGGAGGGGCAGATCCGGCAAGAAGAGGATCGGGTCTATCTGGCGTCTTTGTGGGAAGCCGAGGAACAGGTGGCCCGGTGGGCGGCGGATCGGCTCCGGGTGGCCGCTCTGCATTCAGCCGGGCTGGATGATTTGATCCAGTCTTATGAGCGGGAGTCCGGGGTGACCCTGTCGTTCACCCAGCGGGAAGCGGTTCGAACCGCCATGGCCAGTCCGCTGTTGATTCTGACCGGAGGGCCGGGAACCGGGAAGACCACGACGGTTCGGGCGATCCTCTGGTGCCGGCAACAATTGAATCCCCAGACCAAGGTGGGCATGGCGGCGCCCACGGGCCGGGCCGCCCGAAGGCTGGAAGAAGTCTCGGGATTTTCGGCTGCTACAGTGCACCGTCTCCTGGGCATGCGGGTGGAGGGAATCGCTCAGTTTGACGAGGAGAATCCCCTCCCCTATGACCTGATTATCGTCGATGAGACGTCCATGATGGATATCCTGTTGGCGGACAAATTGGTCCGGGCCGCCGGGGACGCCGGGGTGATTCTGGTCGGGGATGTGGACCAATTGCCGTCGGTGGGTCCGGGGCATGTGTTGCACGACCTGATTCAGGCCGGAGTACCGAGCGTCCGGCTCGATGTGATTTTCCGACAGGCCAGGGAGAGCAACATCGTGGTCAATGCCCACCGGGTGCTCCAAGGGGAGTTGCCCCGCCAGGGCGGGGACTTTTGGTTTGTCGAGGTATCCGGGGCCACGACGGCTGAAACGAATGCGGCCATCGCCGTTCGTCTGGAGCAGGCGGTGCAAAATCTCCTGGCTGAGGGCTACTCGCCTGCCGACATCCAGGTGCTGAGTCCCACTAAAAAGGGGGAGCTTGGCACCGAGGCGTTGAACATTCGACTGCAGCAGCTGATGAACCCCCGGCAGATGGGCAAAAAGGAAATCCCCTTCGGTCGCAAAGGCGAGCGGGCCTGGCGGGTGGGCGACAAAGTGATACAGATGCGCAACGATTATGAGAAAGAGGTGTTTAACGGCGAAATCGGCGTGATCGAAGACGTGGATCCCGAGGAAGGCGTGTTGCTGATTCGATTCGGCGACGCCCTGCACGAATACGAACGGGATGAGTGGGATCAGTTGCGCCACGCCTATGCGATTACGATTCACAAAAGCCAGGGCGGCGAATATCCCGTGGTGCTGATCCCCATGACCACGAGCCACTACATCCTCTTGTACCGAAATCTCCTCTATACGGGGATCACCCGGGCGAAGAAACTCTGTGGGTTGATCGGCATGCCCCGGGCCCTGGGCCTGGCGGTGCGCAACACTCGGCCGGTGTTGCGCAACACCCGGCTGACCGAGAAGATTCAAGTATACAGCAGGGGGCGAGGGGCAGATCCGGGGGATCCGTGACCACCGTTGAGGGTCTGGTCACATCCCCCTCTCCGCTGCTTTTAGGGGAGAAGCCCCATTCGCTTGGCGATAATCTCTTTCATGATTTCGCTCGTTCCGCCGTAGATCCGGGTTACGCGCATGTCCCGCCAAGCCCGCTGGATCGGATATTCGTTGACGTACCCATATCCGCCGTGAATCTGCAGCGCTTCATCCGCCACTTTGCAGGCCGTTTCCGTGGCGGTGAGCTTGGCCATGGAGGTTTCAGCCACTGCATCCACCCCTTGGGCGAACAGGTCCAGGGCGTGATAGGTCAACTGGCGCGCCTTTTCCACCTCCACCGCCATGTCGACCAACCGGTGGCGAATGACCTGGAACTGGGTGAGGGGACCGCCGAACTGCTGACGGGTTTTCGCGTACTCCACAGCCATATCTAAGGCCGCCTGGGCGGTCCCCAGGGTTTGCAGGGCGATCATCAGCCTTTCCCATTGAAAATTGTGCATCACCAGATAAAATCCTTTATTTTCCTCCCCGAGCTTGCGGTGTGCAGGAATTCGGCACTCATCGAAAAAGAGTTCTGCCGTATCCGAAGCGTGGTTTCCTACTTTTTCTAACTTGCGCTGCACGTGAAATCCTGCGTCATCCCGCTCGACGATAAATAAGGTCACACCCCGATGCCCTGCCTGGGGATCGGTTTTTGCCGCCACCACGTAAAAATCCGCATAGACCCCGTTGGTGATAAAAATTTTGTTTCCGGAAAGGACGTAACTGTCGCCTTCCCGCACCGCCCGGGTGCTGATGGCCGCCACGTCCGATCCCGCCCCGGGTTCGGTGATGGCCAAGGCCCCGATTTTTTCTCCTTGAACCCCGGGGACCACATAGGCTTGTTTTTGTTCTTCGGTGCCGAAGCGATAGACCGGGCGCATGGCGATGCCGATGTGGACGCCCACGGTATTGGCGAATCCCGAGGCGTTGAGCCGGCCGAGTTCTTCATGCAGCACTGCTTCCGCCAAGGGATTTTCCCCACTTCCTCCATACTCTTCCGCAATATTCAAGCCAAAATAGCCGAGTTCGCCCATCTTGCGCAGCACGGTCCGGGGCACCTGCTCCGCCCGCTCCCACTCGTCGACATGGGGGGCGATCTCTTTCTGCAGGAATTGCCGAATGGCACTGCGCAGTTCATCATGCTCGCGGGTGAATGGATGCATGGTGCCGTGTCTCCTTTCGTGTGAATGGGATTGCTCTCCGAGGCTTCGGGGACAGGTTGAGTATATCATCCAAACGGTCGTTTGAGAAGGAGGCCAGCTTGCCGGGCAAGGCGGGAGTCGTTATACTGGGGATGCGGATTCATGTATTGTGCAACGGAGACAGGCCGGGTGCCCTTCGGGGCGTAACGGGGAACCGGGTGAGAATCCCGGGCGGTCCCGCCACTGTAACCGGAGAGTGCGTTTTCAAGATGCCACTCGCCCATCGCGGGGAAGGCGAAAGCGCGCGAAGACCCGGAAGCCAGGAGACCTACCCGGTCGAACTCCCGAGGGGCCTTCGCGGAAAGGCCGGGGGGAGGCGGCGAGGGGAAGGACGTGAAGACCCTGCCGCCCGAACAGTATCGCCCCGGCGAAAGCCGGGTTTTCTTTTTGGGCTTCGGGAATCAGTCAAGAGCCCGGCCGGGCATATCCCGGCCCTGCTTCGGAGACAGCCTTTCCCCGGCCCCTCCCCCGGAGGAGAAGGCACATTCGGAGATGAGGGAGGCTCGGACATGGTCCGAATGGATGGGAAGCGAAAGTTCTGGACGGTCCTCGTTCTTTTCGCGGTGATCTTGATTCTTTCTTCCTGCGGAACTGGGGCGGCTCCTTCCGCGTCGCCCCAAGGAGGGGCGAGTCCGCCGGCAGTCACCCACTATCCGCTCACGATCAAAGATGACAGCGGGACATCGGTGACCATTGCCCGGGAACCCCGGCGGATCGTCTCTTTGATCCCCAGTCATACGGAGATCCTGTTTGCCCTGGGTCTGGATCGGAGGGTGGTGGGCGTCACGACGTGGGACAACTATCCTCCGGGGGTTCAAAAAAAGGTGGAAGCGGTCCTGGACGGATTGAACCCGCCCATCGAGCGGCTGGTGGCCCTTCACCCCGACCTGGTGGTGCTCGGTTCTCACAATGAGAGCATTGTTCAGACGGTGAGAAACGCTGGGCTGACCGCCGTGATGTACGACCCTCAAAGTCTGGAGGCGGTCTATCAGACTATCCAGGCACTGGGCGAGATCACGAACCGTACATCCCAGGCCGCGGCCTTGGTCAATCAAATGAAGGCCAAAGCTTCGGCCATTGCGGCCAAAGTGTCGCAAATCCCACCGGACAAACGGGTGAGGGTCTACGTGGAGGCCGATCCGAACCAATTATATACGGCGGGGAGCCACACGTTTATGGACGAGCTGATCCGTCTGGCCGGAGGCATCAACGTGGCGTCGGATCTAAACGGGTGGCAGCCGATGAACGCCGAAATGCTGATGCAAAAGAATCCCCAGGTGATCGTGGTGACCTACGGATATTACGTGCCGGATGCCGTGGACAAGCCGAAACAGCGGCCCGGATGGCAAGTCGTGGATGCCGTGCGCAATAACCGGGTGTATTCCGTCGACTCGGACTTGGTGAGTCGCCCGGGCCCCCGGATCGTCGACGGAGCGGAAACCCTGGCCAAGCTCTTCTATCCGCAGTTGTTCCAACCCTGAGCCGCAGCCATGAGAAAAGATCGTCGTCGGTCATGGATGTGGGTCGGGGTCTGGTTGGCCGCCGTCGCCGTGTCCCTGGCCGCCAGTGTGGCCATCGGACCGACCGCCACGGATCTGGACAGCCTCTGGCGGGCGATACTGGCGGGACCGGGTGCCAAAGCCCCGGAGGCTGCCGGGGGCTGGGTTCAGGCGGTGGTATGGGAGATCCGCTTCCCCCGGGCGGTTCTGGCCCTTTTGGTCGGGGCGGCTCTCGGGGCCGCGGGCGCGGCTTATCAAGGGGTGTTACGCAACCCCCTGGCGGACCCTTTTATCCTCGGCGTGTCTTCCGGGGCGGCCCTGGGGGCGGTGGCGGGTATTCTGTTCGGGGGACAGGTGGGCCTGTACGGCTTGTTCGCCGTCCCGGGGCTGGCTTTTGTCGGCGGCCTTGTCGGGTTGGCGGCGGTGTTTTGGCTGGGCTCGATCCGGGGGCCGGGTTCCCGGAACAATACGCTGATTCTCGCCGGGGTAGTGGTCCAATCGTTTTTTGGAGCCATCCTCACCGTGTTGATGGTGGCCGCATCAAACCGACTGCCCAATGTGATGCTATGGCTGTTGGGAAGCCTGGCCAATCGGGATCCCCGGCTGATCTGGAGTTTGGTTCCCGCCACTGTCCTGGGGTTGACGATGGTTTGGTGGGAAGCGCGGAACCTGAATGTCCTGACCCTGGGTGAAGAGGAAGCGGCACATCTCGGGGTGGACGTGGGGGCTGCCCGGCTGGTGATTTTGGGGGCGTCCTCCCTCATGACGGCGGCAGCGGTGTCCGTAGCCGGGATCATCGGGTTTGTCGGCTTGGTGGTCCCTCATGTGCTTCGCATCCTGGCTGGACCGGACCACCGTACCTTGCTGCCGCTGTCTGCCCTGGGGGGCGGCGTGTTTTTACTCTGGGCGGATAACGCCGCCCGCACCTTGGTTCCCGGGCAAGAGATCCCCATCGGGGCGATCACCGCTTTTTGCGGGGCGCCATTTTTTGCGTATCTGCTTCACCGGCAGGGGCGGTAGCGAGGGGTCGGCCGGGTCGACGAATTGGGGTGCGGAGAAGGGGGCGCGAGATGGACGGGGCGAGATTAGAAGCGATCGGGCTTTGTAAATCATACGGAGACCGGGAGGTTCTCCGGGATGTTTCGTTTTCCGTGACCCCGGGGACGGTCCTGGCGATAATCGGGCCGAATGGGGCGGGCAAGAGCACCTTGGTCCGCCTGGTGACGGGGATAGAGCCCCCGGATCGCGGCCGGGTGAGTCTGGACGGAGTGCCGGTATCGTCGTATTCCAGAAGGCAGTTGGCCCGGCGGATGGCGGTATTGCCCCAGACCCCCCTGGTGGCCGGCGGGTTTTCGGTGTACGATACGGTCATGATGGGGCGCCATCCGCACTTGAGGCCGTGGCGCGGCGAAACAAACCACGACCGGCAGGTGGTTGAACGAATTTTGTGGGAAACCGGGCTGAATGATCTCGCCGGGGTGACCGTGAACCATCTGAGTGGCGGCCAACGGCAGATCGTGGCTCTGGCGATGGTGTTGGCCCAGGAGCCCGACGTGCTCATCTTGGACGAGCCCACCACTTTCCTCGACATTGGCCACCAAATGCAGATTCTGAACCTCGTATGCGGGGGCACGGCGGGGCGGGGAAGGGAAGGCAGGAGGCCGGCGGTGATTCTCGTGCTTCACGATCTCAATCTCGCTGCACTCTACGCACACAGGACTTTGTTGTTGAGGGCCGGGAGCACCGAGGCCTATGGATCGCCGGCGGAGGTGCTGACCGAAGATCACATCGAGTCGGTGTACGGCATTCGACCCCGGGTCTTGCGCCACCCGGATGCGGGGGTGCCTCAGATCCTGCTGCCGGCCCCGCCCTGGAGCGCTTTGGGTGTCCAGGGGTGGAGCAGTGCAGGCGGACGAGGTGGCGCACAATGGGCGACAACACCGGACGCGATGCCCGGCGGCAATAGAAAGGAACGAATGTCATGCAATTCTTGATTCTTCTATCTGTTTTTCTCGGCCTGACGATCCTTTTTGTCGGGGGGTATATTTGGACCAACCACATTCGCGGCAAGGTGGTGTATTTGCCTGCCGATCAGTGGTCTGAGGAAGCGATTCGACAAACTATCGCTGACTGGGAAGCCCAGGGGTGGGTGTGGGAACGGACCAACGAAAAAGCGAGGAGCATCCGGTTTAAGCGGGGGTGAGGTGCACCCGCCGCCATGCCTTCAAATCGGTGTCAAACGGATGCGCCCCGGGAATCAGGGTAACCGGGCGCATCATTTGGGTAAGGGGTGATAGGGCGCCCAGCCGATTCAGGTCAAAAATGGGGTGATGCAGATCCCGGAATCCCCGGGTATCGGAGACCTCCGGAAAGATGAGTGGGCGATCATTTCTAATGGAAAAAATGCGCCGCGGCCTTCATCAAGAGGGTGCGGCGCGTTTTTGTACAACGATGCACAAGCACGTGCAAAATGCCCCCGGGGAAAATCCCCCTATTGTATAGGAGGTGCGGCGGCCAGTACGGCGGCCGGTACCCCATCCATCTTGCGGATGTTCTCCCGGAAATGCCGTGCCAACTCCCGGGCTTTCGCGTCATAGGCCTCGGGGTCTGCCCACGTGTTTTTGGGCAACAGAATCTCCGAGGGCACATCCGGACAGGTCTTGGGCACCGACAGGCCGAAATAGGGTTCCTGGACGTATTCCACCCGGTCCAAGGCGCCCGAAAGCGCCGCGCGCACCATTGCCCGGGTGTAGGCTAGCTTCATCCGGGATCCCACCCCGTAAGGACCGCCGGTCCAACCGGTGTTGACTAAGAACACCCGCACCCCGTGCCGGTCGATTTTCTGCCCCAACATCTCGGCGTACACCGAGGGGCGCAGGGGCAGGAAGGGGGCGCCGAAACAGGTGGAGAAGGTGGCTTCCGGTTCGGTGACTCCGCGTTCGGTCCCGGCCAATTTGCTCGTGTAGCCGGATAAGAAATGAAACATCGCCTGTTCCCGGTTCAACCGGGAGATGGGGGGCAGAACCCCGTAGGCGTCGGCGGTGAGGAAGATCACCGTTTGCGGGTGACCTGCGGTACCCGGGATCCGGGCGTTGGCGATATGGTGCACCGGATACGCGGCCCGGGTGTTCTCGGTGAGATCCCGCCGGTCGTACAACTCCTCCCGGGTGGCGGGATCGAGGACCACGTTCTCCAACACTGCACCGTACCGGATCGCTCCCCAGATCTGGGGCTCCAACTCCCTGGACAAGTCGATGCATTTGGCGTAACAACCGCCCTCGATGTTGAACACGCCGTCCTCGGACCAGCCGTGTTCGTCGTCTCCGATCAACTCTCTCTCCGGATCGGCGGACAAGGTGGTTTTCCCCGTGCCCGAAAGGCCAAAAAAGAGCGCCGTGTCCCCTTCTTGACCGACGTTGGCCGAACAGTGCATGGACAGGACGCCCCGGCGGGGCAAAAGATAATTCATCACGCTAAAAATCGACTTTTTGATCTCGCCGGCGTACTCGGTGCCACAGATGAGGACCAGGCGGTGTTCAAAACTGATGATGATTGCCGCCTCGGAGCGAGTGCCGTCCCGCTCGGGTACCGCTTGAAAGCCCGGAGCGGAAATTACGGTGAACTCCGGTTGATGTCCACTGAGTTCCTCGTTGGAAGGGCGAATAAACAGTTGGTGGGCGAACAGGTTGTGCCACGCCCGCTCGGTGATTACCCGAATGGGCAGGCGGTAGCGCGGGTCCGCGCCCGCGAATCCGTCGAACACATACCGGTTTTTGTCAGTCAAATAATCGGTCACCCGATCGACCAGCTCCTCAAAACGGTCGCGATCGAAGGGCTGGTTGACAGTGCCCCAGTGGATATGGGTTTCACTGCCGGGCTCTCTTACGATAAACTTGTCTTTGGGGGAACGCCCGGTATATTTCCCGGTGGTCGCCGCCAAGGCGCCGGAAGCGGTGAGGACGGCCTCCCCATTTCGCAGGGCTGCCTCGATCAGTTGGGGCACGGCAAGCTGGTGTTGTGCCCCCGGACCTTGGACCAGGCGAAGGAGATTCTTTTCCAGCGTATCCGTTTTCATAGCGCATCCTTTCCCGGAACCAAATGTTGTTCTTATTGTACCGAGGTGGGGATTGGGGCGCAATACTTTTCCCGGATCTTGATATAAGTGACATACGAATTCGACAAAATGTAACATCCTATTTGTCCGTTGGTGGAGATGAGCGCGGTGATGGCTAAGGGGATCCGGGGCCGGTTTGCCCCGAGTCCGACAGGTTTTCTGCACCTGGGCCACGCCTGGGTGGCCCTGCTCAGTTGGCTGCAGGTTCGCGGGTCCGGCGGGAGTTGGGTTCTGCGGGTGGAGGATTTGGATCCCGATCGCAGCCGGGATGTGTACGCGGAGGCGTTGAGGGAGGATCTCACGTGGCTGGGACTCGATCCGGATGAGGGTTTCGGAGTTGGGGGGCTCTATGCTCCTTATCGGCAGAGCGAGCGGGTGGATCGGTATGAAGCTGCGTTTCGGGCGCTGCGGGAACGAGGAGAGGTGTACCCCTGTTTTTGCACCCGCAGTCGCGTCCGGGAAGCGGAGCGGGGGGCAGCCCTGGCGCCCCACGGCCCCCTTAAAGGATGTCCGGGCCGGTGTGCGGAGCGCCCAGAGAGAGAGCGACGGCGCCTCGTGGCGGAGGGGGAGCGGCCCCATTGGCGGTACCGGGTCCGGCGGAGCCGGGATGAGTGGGAGGATGGCTGCCGCGGACATCAGAGCTGGGAGAGGGGCGAGGGAAATTGGGATCCCATCCTTCGCCGGCGGGATGGAACGTTTGGGTATATGCTGGCGGTGGTGGTGGATGACGGGGAAATGCAGATCACCGACGTGCTGCGGGGTGATGACCTGTTGACCGCCACCCCGATCCAGCGGGATCTGTTCGAGACCCTGGGCCTTCCAGTGCCCCGGTACGCCCATGTCCCCCTGCTGGTGGACTCGGCGGGCCGGCGTCTTTCCAAGCGGCACGGGGCGCTGGCCTTGCGGGAGTTGCGCCGTAGCGGGGTGAAGCCGGAGGCGGTGATCGGGCGCTTGGCAGCCTGGGCGGGATGTGTCGAACGGCCGGAGCCCTGTCGACCGGGGGAACTGATCGGCCTGCTGAATTTGGCCAAGGTGGGCCGGCGGTGGCCGGGGAGGATTGTGGTGCAGGAGCGATAGATGAATAGATAGAAGAGAGGGATGGCCGATGCGGGTTGCGGATCTATGGGTCGAACAATGGGCTGCGGCGGGAATCGAGATCGCCTTCGGGATTCCCGGTGTCCACAACATGGCGCTCTTCGATGCACTGAAAAGGGATGGGAGGATCCGCACGGTAATCGCCCGGCACGAACTGGGCGCGGCGTACATGGCAGACGGGTACTATCGGACCACTGGTAAATACGCCCTGGTGCTCCCGATCACGGGCCCCGGGCTGACCAATGCGTTGACCGGCATTGCCGAAGCCGAGGGGGGCTCTTCGGGGATGATCGTCGTGGCCACTTTGCCGCGCTCCCGAGACGTGGGGCAAGGCCGGGGAGCTCTTCACGAGTTGCCCGACCAGAGTGCTCTGGTCGAAGGGTTAGTGAAGTTCTCCCTCACGGTGCCCCGTCCCGAGGAGGCCGCCCGAATGATGCAAGAGGTCCTCGACACGCGATTTGTCGGGCGTGCTGCGCCGCTGTATATCGATATTCCTTATGACTTGCTCGACGCGGAGGTCTCCGAAATCGCCCCGCCAGCCGGGGAGACCGGTGTACCTCGGGCCGGTGTCTCGCCTGAGCCCGATGTTCCGTCTGAAACGGGGAGTGCCGGACCGGACGATCCGCTGTCCCGTGACAATCGCGCAGGAGAGCCTTCCTTTCCCTGGCCCGTCTACTTCGCGGGCGACGGGAACCCGTCCCCTTGGCTGGGACTTCTGGAAGGGAAAGTCCGCTCTTGGAAGCGCCCGGCGGTGGTGGTGGGTCCCGAGGCCGCAGCCGTTGCCCCGCTCTGTCGGGAATTGGTCAGCCGGTGGGGGGTACCGGCTTTGACCACCGTTGCGGCAAAGGGGGTCATCTCCGGAAGTGATCCGTGGTTCGCGGGTACCACTTGGACGCCAGGAGTTGAGAAACTTCTTGCCGGCTGCGATGGGCTCCTGGCCATCGGCACCCGATGGTCCCTGCGGGACTGGCACCGGGAGCAAAGGCCCGGAGCGGAAACGGTGCTGATTACCCCCGATCCCCGGGCAGTGCGACCGGATGCCGCGCTGTCCGCGGTGGTGGCGGGTCCACTCGATGCCGTGCTCCGGAGCCTGCTCGAAGACTTGCCCTGGGAGGAAGCGGCGGCCAGGGACGGCACCCAAGCTCACCGCGCCCATCTGGCCCGGACCGCGGCCGCCGCAGAGGCGGAGCGAGTGGTCCCGGAGTTTGATCTGTGGCTTCGGGCCGTGCGCCACGCCCTCCCTATCGACGCCCTGCTGGCCGTAGACAGTTGTCTGGTGGGTATCGCCATGGCCCGGTATCTGCCTGTGTTAAACCCGGGCGGGTTTCTGTACCCGATGCAGTATTGCTCCCTGGGCTTCGCCGTACCCGTGGCAATAGGGGCGGCGCTGGGCGGCGCGGGGCAGGCGGTAGCGCTCACCGGGGACGGGAGTTTGATGTTCACGCTCCCGGAGTTGGCCACCGCCGTTCAGGAAGACGTTCCCCTACTGGTGGTGGTTTTCAACAACCGGGCTTACGGCTCCGTCAGGGATAATCAGCGAAAGGCCTACGGGCGCACGGCCTATGTGGAACTGCCTGGCCCAAACATGGAACAACTGGCCGGTGCTTTCGGTTTTGCGTATCAAAAAGTGGCGTGGCAAGATCTCCCGGCAAATCTCTGGCGGGCCTTTCCCCTGAGGGATCGCCAGTTGTGGGAGGTGGACGACAGCCCGGTGGATACGTATTGAAGAAGCGGCACGTGCGCTATTTTCCACTCCGGTCCCCGGCGCCGCCCCCCAGGGCGGCATCGCGGTCCCGGGCCCATCAACGGTAAAATTTTCGAAAATCCGGTTTGCGTTTTTCGAGGAAAGCGTTGCGCCCTTCCATCGATTCTTCCGTATCGTAATAAAGTGCCAGGGCACCCATGGCCAATTCGTCGATGCCCTTGATATGGGCGGTGTCGGCATTAAAGGAGGCTTTGAGGATGCGGAGGGCGTAGGGGCTGCGCTCCAGAAGTTCCTGGGCCCAGCGGTCGACCTCTGTCATCAGTTCTTCCTTAGGGACCACTTTGTTGACGAGCCCCATCTGGTAGGCCTCTTGGGCGGAGTAGCGGCGACACAGGTACCAGATCTCCCGGGCCCGCTTTTCCCCGACCACCCGGGCGAGATAGGCCGAGCCGTAGCCCGCGTCAAAGCTTCCCACTTTGGGGCCGACCTGGCCGAAAACTGCGTGTTCCGCGGCGATGGTCAGATCGCAGAGCACGTGGAGGACATGGCCGCCCCCGATGGCATACCCGTTCACCGCGGCGATCACCGGTTTGGGAATATTCCGCATGATCTCGTGCAATCCCATCACATCCAGGCCGATCCCCATGTCCCGGCCCCGGGTGCCGCCGTACCCGCCCTTCTCCCGCACCTTTTGATCTCCTCCCACGCAGAACGCCCGATCCCCGGCCCCGGTGAGGACCACAACCCCCACCTCCTGATCATCCCAAGCATCTTCAAAAGCGGCGATCATTTCCCTCACGGTCACATCGCGAAAGGCGTTGAGTACTTCCGGTCGATTGATCGTAATCTTGGCAACACCTTGGTGTTTTTCGTAGAGAATGTCTTGGAATTCCACGGGATGCCCCACCTTTCTAGAAATGTGAGAAAAGGCTTGTCAAACCGGACAGTTCCATTATAATATGAACTTGTAGATTTCACAATAGAACCACTGTTTCACCCGCGAAACGATTGTCAACAAGAATGCTGGAAGGGATTGTGAGGAGTGGATTATCGGGTACCGTCGGTGGACGCGGGAATGAAGATTCTGCATCTGTTGAGTCGGTACAAGCACCGCAACAGCACCCTTGCGCACATCACCCAGGAGCTTGGAATCAGCAAAGCGACGGTCTTTCGCATCCTTAAAACGTTTCAGTCGTGGCAGGTGGTGCGTTACGACGACAAGACCAAAACCTATTCACTCGGTATTCAAATGGTGTTGCTCGGGGAGCGGGCCAAGGAGTTTCTCGACTATTTGACCGTCGCCCGGACATTTCTCCGCCGGGCGGCAGAAGATACGGGGTTTACCTGCGTCCTGGTTCAACGCGTGAAGCCGGATACTCTGGCCTACGTGGCAAAAGAGGAAGCGCCGGGAAATTTTCGCGTCACCGTGTCCCTGGGAAGGCGGTTTCCCATCACCAGTGCGGCTTTCGGAAAGTGTTTTCTCAGCCACATTCCGTGGGAGGAGGTGGAGGATCTTGTCCATCGGTACGGGATCGAGCGGTTTACCGAACGCACGGTCACCGACCTCGCCTCCCTGCGGGGGCAATTGGATCAATTCCGCGCCCAAGGCTACGCAGTCAGTTATGGCGAGCACACCCCTGGTTTCCACAGCGTGGCCGCTCCGGTATTCGTTGGCAAAGGCACCATCGCCTTTGTCCTGGCCGTGATCGGGAATTCGGTGGCGCTGCCCGATGACGTGATGAAGGAGGTGGGGAGGCGGCTCCGGGCCATTTCCGCGGACCTCAGCGAGGCGTTGGACAAACTTGGGGTACCGGTGTCCTTGTTTGCAGTTTCGGAGGATGAGGGAGCGGGATCGCAACCCCGCAGGTCGGAACAAAGTGTGGAGGTGCGGGAATGAAAAGGCTGGAACAAAAAGTGGCCATTGTCACCGGGTCCGCCCGGGGAATCGGCCGGGGAATCGTAGAAAAATTCGCATCTGAAGGAGCCCGGGTGGTGGTGGCGGACATCCTGGAGGACGCAGCCCGGGAGACGGCTGAAGCCCTCAAGGTACGGGGAGCCGAGGCCATCGCGGTTCCTGTGGACGTCACATCCAAAGAGTCTGTGGACGAGATGGTGGAGCAAACGGTGAGGCATTTTAGTCGGGTGGACATTCTCGTGAACAACGCGGGATGGGATAAGGTGGAGCCGTTTATCGACAATGACGTCGCCGTATGGGACCGCATCATCCGGATCAACCTGTACGGGACGCTTTTTGGCTGCAAAGCGGTCCTGCCGCACATGATTGAACAGGGGTATGGAAAGATCGTCAACATCGGTTCGGACGCCGGGCGGGTGGGCTCCACCGGGGAAGCGGTGTATTCCGCCACCAAAGGCGGCGTGATCGCTTTTACGAAGACGTTGGCCCGGGAGATGGCCCGACACCATATCAATGTGAACTGCGTGAGTCCGGGTCCGGCGGATACACCGCTTTTTGCCGAAGTGGGGTCGTACAATCCAAAAATCCGGGACGCCTTGATCCGGGCGATTCCTTTCCGCCGACTGGCTCTTCCCGAGGATCTGGCCAATGCCGTGGCGTTTCTGGCATCGGACGAAGCGGCCTATATCACCGGTCAGACCCTCAGCGTCAGTGGTGGACTGACCATGTGTTAGGGGGCGATGGGGATGGGGTTCGAAACGCTGTTGACCCGGGAACAGATTGAACGGTACACCCGGGAAGGGTACTGGGGAAGCAAAGTGATCACCGATTTCCTGGATGAGGCGGCGGAGAAGACGCCGGACAAGCTTGCGGCGGTGGATGGGCGGTCCCGGTACACGTACCGGGAGCTGCGCCAACTGGTCGACCGGTGCGCCCTGGGGTTCTTGGAACTCGGGGTGCGCCCGGGAGACGTGGTGTCATTTCAATTGCCCAATTGGAACGAATGGGTCATCGCGCATTTTGCGGCGACCCGGATCGGCGCGATTAGCAACCCCCTCGTGCCGATCTACCGGGACCGGGAAATCCGCTTTATGTTGGGGTTGGCTGAACCGAAAATCATGGTGATCCCCGATAGATTTCGAAATTTTTCATATCCGGAAATGATGGAGCGCCTCCGGCCGTCCATGCCGTTCCTTCGGCACATCTTGGTGGTCGGGGACGAGGTGCCGCTGGGCCAAGAGTCGTGGAAAACCTTTATGGAGACGAAATGGGAGAAAATCCGAGATCCCGGGGAGTTGGCAGCCTTGCGCCCGGACGCCAACGAGGTGACGGAACTGATCTTTACGTCCGGAACAACAGGGGAGCCCAAAGGGGTGTTGCACACCCATAATACGGTCATTTCCACAGACGTTCTCACGGCCAGATTGCTGAATTTTGACGCAGACACCGTGATCCACATGGCCTCGACCTTCGCCCACCAGACCGGTTTTCTGTATGGTCCCCGACTTGTGACCTACCTGGGGAGCACGGGGATCTACCAAGATATTTGGAATGTGGAGAGATTTGTAGAAATGGTCGAGGAGTTTGGGATTCACATGACCATGGGGGCGACGCCCTTTCTTCATGATCTGGTCAGGGCCCCCAATCTCGATCAACATGACCTGAGTTCCTTGCGGGTTTTCATCTGCGCGGGTGCGCCGATCCCCCGGCCCCTCTTGCGCGAGGCGCGCAAGCGATTGCCTGGAGTGGCGGTGCTCGGCGGTTGGGGGCAGACGGAAGACGCCTTGGTGACGTTGAGCCGGATGGGCGACTCCGAGGAAAAGATTACTTCCACCGACGGCCTCCCCGTTCCGGGGATGGAGGTGCGGGTGGTGGACGGGTCCGGACGCCTTCTGCCGCCTGGGCAACCGGGGCGGCTCCAATGCAAAGGACCCTTTCTGTTCGTGGGTTATGCGAAACGCCTGGAAATGACCCGGGCCAGCTTTGATGGGGAATGGTTTGACACCGGGGATTTTGCGGTCATCGATGAGGAGGGTTATGTGAGCATCGAGGGGCGGGCCAAAGATATTATCATCCGGGGCGGGGAGAATATCCCGGTAACTTATGTGGAAAATGTGCTTCACGAGCACCCGGATATTGAGCAGGTGGCCATTGTGGCGATGCCCGATCCCCACCTCCAGGAGCGGGCTTGTGCCTTTGTGATTCTTAAGTCCGGGGCGACCTTGACCTTGGCAGATCTGCAGCAGTTTTTGCAGGAGAAAGGGGTGGCCAAGCCCTATTGGCCCGAACGGGTGGAGGTGGTAGATGAATTCCCCAGGACAGCCAGCGGGAAGATCCAAAAATTCAAGCTCCGAGAGGAAATCGCCCGACAATTACAACGTGAAGGAGAACAATGATGCTCGACTTTTCCTTTTCGACTGAACAGGAGACGATGCGGCGGTTGTTTCGGGATTTTGCCGAATCGGTGTTGTTGCCCCGGTACCGGGAATGGGATGCCAAAGAGGAATTCCCCTGGGAGCAGTGGAATCGAATGGCCGAGATTGGTTTAACGGGGATGACGATCTCTGAACAATACGGCGGGGCCGGGATGGGGTACGTGGAAGCCGGCATTGCGGCGGAGGAGGTGGGGCGGGGGGATTTTAACTGTGCCTACGCGGTGATCCTGAACGGGCTTGTGGGGGAGATCCTCGAGCGCCACGGAGGGGACCGGGTAAAGAAGGAATTTCTCCTGCCCATGGCCAAGGGGGAAAAACTCATCGCCCTTGCCCTTACAGAACCCGGAGCGGGCTCGGATGCCGCCGCCATCAAGACCACGGCGGTACGGAAAGGAGATCATTATATCATCGCCGGGGAAAAGTCCGGGATCAGTTTGGCGACGGTGGCCCACGCGGCCGTAGTCTTTGCCAAGACCGATCCGGAACAGCGCTCCAGGGGTGTGACCGCCTTCCTGGTCCCCTTGGACGCGCCGGGCGTGGCCCGTTCGGCTTACCAGGATATGGGTAACCGACCCATCGGCCGGGGATCGCTTTTTTTCGATCGGGTCGAAATCCCGCTGGAGTACCGGGTGGGGGATGAAGGCCAGGGGTTTTATGGGGTGATGAACGGATTCGACTTCAGTCGAGTGCTCATTGCTCTGCAGTGTATCGGAGCGGCGGAGAAGACCCTGGAAGAAACGGTGGAGTACGTCAGACAACGACAAGCTTTCGGAAAGCCGTTGGCCGCCTTTGAGGGTGTATCATTCCCCATCGCCGAGCACCACGCCAAGCTGGAGATGGCCCGCTGGTACGGTTATAGGGCCCTGTGGCTTCGGGACCAGAACATGCCGCACACCACCGAGGCGGCGGCATGCAAGTGGCTCGGCCCCAAGCTTGCGGCGGAGGCCATCCACGATTGTCTGTTGCTTCACGGACATTACGGTTACACCCGGGATCTGCCTATTGAGCAGCGCCTCCGGGATGTGATCGGTTTGGAGATCGGCGATGGCACCGCTCACACCCAGAAGATCGTGATCGGCCGGGGGGTGATCGGCCGGGAGTTCCGGCCGTACTGAGGATCAACGAGGCCATCGGGCCCCCGGTGTCCGGGTCCGGTGTTGGACCCTCGTCGTTAAGCCTTCCATCGTGTACAATCAAATCGATGGTCAACTCAGGAATGCGGAGTGGAGCCCATTGCACCTTTTCCAAGTGGTCTTGTCGGTGGTCACCGGGGCGTTTATCGGTCTGGTGACCAATGGTTTGGCGATTGCGATGTTGTTTCGTCCGTGGCACCCGTGGCGAATCGGAAGATGGCGGGTGCCGCTGACTCCCGGACTGATTCCCCGGCGTCGGGAGGAGATCGCCCATCGGTTGGGCGAGATTGTCCAAGAACATCTTCTTCCGGTGGACAGCGTGCAAAAGGCCTTGCGGACGATGGATATGGAAGGTGCGTTTCGCAAGGCGTTGGATCACCTGGCCGCATGGGTAGAGGCGGAGGGGCTGGTCCGACTGGCGAATGGGGTCGCGGATTGGGCGGAGGGGTGCCGATCCGTCGGCCGTCGGGACGCCCCGGAGGAATCGGAAACGAGACAAGCCGTATTCCCGGGTGTGGAACGGGGCGGGGTTTCCCGGGACTTATTCGCCCGTTTTGTCCCCGGCCTTGTCCGGCGGTTGGCGGACAGTGTAGAAGGGGCGGAGCTGATCCGGGAACTCATCGGCCGGGGTCTCGAGTTCGCCGCGGCTGCCACTCAGGAGCTCAAAGTGCGCCGGGGGCTTGCGGAGGAAATCCAGCGCTGGTTGCAGCACCAAGGGTGGCTCGGCCGTTTGGCCGGCGCCCTGAGTGCCGAGGATCGGGTGGCCGAAGAGTTGCTCCGGGCTTTGCGGGATTGGCTGACCGCTCCGGGTACCGCCGGGGCTGTGGAAGGCTGGGTCGTGAAGGAGTTGTTGCCGGGTGTGGCAGGTCTTTTGGAACAGCGGCCGAGTGGCGCGGCCCCCCGTTTGATCCGGGAAGTCGTCTGTGAGCAGTTGGCCGACCGAGAGTGGGTGGAAGCCCAGCTGGGCGAGGTGTGGCGGTGGGTTGACAAGAGGCGCGATCGGTGGGAACCCCGGCTGCGCACCTGGATTTTGACACGCGTGGATATCCTCCTTCCCCACCTGTGGCGCCGTGTCCCCCTGGCGCGAATGGTTGAAGAGCAGGTGAATCGATTCCCCCTCCCCGAACTCGAGCGGCTCATCCTGGATGTGGCCCGGAAGGAACTCGCGATGATCACATGGATGGGGGCGGTGCTGGGCGGCCTCGTTGGCTTTGCTCAGGCAGCGGTGGCTACCCTTGGATGATCGAAGAGACCGGACACCGCATGGAATATTGAGGATTCCCATAAAAAATATGGGCGGTTGCCCACTCAGTTCCTGAAGCTAGCATTCTCTCACCCTGGTAGGATGAAAGAGTCAGGGGGTGAGAAAATGTGAGGGAGAAGGTGAGGCGCATCGCCCTGGAGCTGGCGGCGGTGGTGCTGGCCGTTGCGGCGATTTTCACAGGCGGTGCTGTGGCTCCGGCTTCGGCGGGCCCCGGCAGCCCGGTGTCTCTCGTGTATCTGTCGGGCTTCAGTCGAGAGGCGCGACTGGGGCTTCTGGACCGGATCGCCGGGAACGCGGATGTGGTGTCTCCAGATTTCTTCCAAATTCAACCGGACGGAAGTTTGGGGAATTACGTGGACGATGGGCTGGTGCAAGCGGCCCATGATCGCGGACTTGAAGTGGTGCCTTTTATCGGAAACGATTGGAACCGGGAGGCCGGGCGAAAAGCTTTGGCGAACGGGCCCGCCCTGGCGGCCCAAATCGCCGGGATTGTGAGCGGGCGGAACCTAGATGGGGTCATCGTCGATCTGGAGAATCTGACGGTTGCAGACCGGGGTGCCTTGACAGCCTTTGTTCAGGCCCTTCGCAACGATCTCCCCCCGTCAAAACAATTGGCGGCAACGGTGCCGGCCATTCAGGGGCCGGTCCAGTCCGGATGGGTCGCAGCCTATGACAACCAAGCGCTTGCAGCTTTATGTGACTACATCACCGTCATGACCTACGACGAGAGGGTTCAGGGCGATCCCCCGGGTCCCGTGGCCGGTGATCCTTGGGTGGAACAGTCGATCCAATACATGTTGACCCAGATTCCCAGGGACAAATTCCTGCTCGGAGTTCCCCTGTACGGTAGGCGGTGGGTGAATGGCTGGGGCGGCGATTCGATTTCTTATCCTGCCATCTCCCGGTTGGTCTCCCAGATCGGGGGCGAACCCAATTACGATCCGGTGCAGAAAACCATGCATTACGGGTATTCTTCCGGTGCAGGGTGGGTGGACATTTATTACGACAATCGAACGACCATCGCCGCCAAATTGTCTTTGGTGGCGAAATACGGCCTCAGAGGCGGATTTGCCTGGAGCTTGGGCCAAGAAGACCCTTCGGTATGGGGGATTTTCAGGCGCGCCATGAGCGGAGGGCCATTTCCCGATATTTTCAATATTGATGCTGAACCTGCGATTCTAAAATTGTGGGAAAAAGGTTGGGTTCATGGTGATTCGGACGGCTTGTTCCATCCGAACCGTGCGGTGAGCCGAGCGGAAGCCACAGCCATGTTGGTCAACGCCCTGCGCCCGGCCCCGGCGTGGTTCGCCGGGTTTTCAGATGTTCCCCGGGGCCACTGGGCCTATGATGTGATCGGCAGAGCTCAGGCAGCGGGTTGGGTACACGGCGTTGGGGGCGGGAGGTTTGAACCGGATCGAGCGGTGACCCGGGCGGAGGGCGCGGCCATGATCGCCAAGACCCTGGGGCTATCTGCGTCCGGTGAAAGCGGGTTTCCCGACCTGAAGGGATCCTGGGCCGAGGGTTCCGTGGCTGCCCTTCGAGCGAAAGGCATTATCGCCGGTTTTCCGGACGGTCTGTTTCATCCAGATCAACCCTTAACCCGGGGCGACATGGCGGTGATGGTGGCGCGGGCGATGGGACTTCTTTAAAAAATCGCGTTATAATGAAGAAGGGTCTCGATTCCCGCCTACATACATCCGCCGGCAGGGCGAAGTCCGGCGGGCCAAGAGGGGTGATCCGATGAAACTGGTCTATCACGGGCATGCGTGTTTTGAGGTGGAGGCCGACGGAAAGCGGGTGATCATCGACCCATTCCTTTCCGGCAGCCCGGTCAGCAAGATCAAGCCTGAAGATGTACAGGTCGATGCGGTGCTGTTGACCCACGGACACGGGGATCATCTCGGGGACGCCATCGCCATCGCGAAACGATTGAATATCCCGATCATCGCTCCCTTTGAACTGGCGGCGTATTGTGCAAAAAAAGGCGCCCAAGTCCACGGGATGCATTTGGGCGGATCCCACCAGTTCGACTTTGGAAAAGTGAAGCTAACCCTGGCATTTCATGGGGCTGGCATTGAAGACGAGGATGGCGTGCACGAAGGCGGCAACCCTTGCGGTTATTTGGTGACGATGGGCGGAAGAACGTTTTATCACGCCGGGGATACGGCGCTGTTCGGAGATATGAAGCTGATCGGGGATCGCCACACCATCGACGCGGCGGCTTTGCCCATTGGCGACAATTTTACAATGGGCCCCGAAGACGCATTATACGCTGTGGAACTGCTCCGCCCCCGGACGGTGATCCCCATGCATTACAATACTTTCCCCCTCATCGCCCAGGATGTGCAGGCTTTTGCCTCGGCGGTGCGAGGGAAAGGGTTTACCTGCCAGGTGCTCGAGGTGGAAGGCAGCCTCGAAATCTGACGGCAGGTACAAACAGCGGTCAGGCCCGAGATCTGGCGGAAGGCCCTTCACCCCGCGGTGAAGGGCCTTTCAACCTCTCGGTCATGCATTGTCAGCTTTTGTTGACCAAGTTGACCATGATCCGGGCAAGCGCCTGTTGGTCCTGCTCGGAACTCACTTTCCACATCTCCTGCAGAAGGCGCTCCTGTTTGTTTTGGGGATCCACCTGCCGAGCCAGGAAGTCCCCCATTCGATAAGCGATCTGCTGGATCTGCTCGGTGCTCATCCCGGCCGCCTGCGCTTGATCAACCCGGTCGCCGAGGAAGTTCTTCCACTGCTCAAAGTTCTCGAGAACGTGCACGTGTCTGCGCCCCCTTCGGCGTAAGGTTGGGTGTTTGCCCAGCGTTATTGTGGCCGCGGTGGGGCCCCTCTATGCGGCCCCCATTTTACCCGGCCCATCGGTTGCGCCCGCCAGTGGTGCTCCGGGCGGACCGGTGGCTTTTCGCATATCGGATTGGACGGGTGCATAGCCTTGTACCAAAAGGAGGGGTCAACGTGCGGCCGAAAACCTTCTTTTGGACCTTTGTGGGTCTGGTTTGTGCAGGGGTACTTTTGATCTACGGTCTGCCCCGGTTGCCCCAGCCGGATTCTCCCCAGGCGGCCACTTTTGCCGCCGCGTGGATGGCCCTTGCCCTCGTGGCCTTGGGCAGTTTTTTGTACCGATTGATGGAGGTGGACCGGGAGCGAAGGGCGCCGGACCGAGTGCCCTTGGCCGTTCGCCGGGCGGCGTCTCGGCAGATCACCCAGCTTTCCCGGCGGGATCCTGCGGACCCCCGGAAGATTCACCGGGATTATATGTAGGAAAGTACCGGGCGAGTTCGTCGGGAAGCGGGCGGGATCGCCGGGTGGCGACGTCTATGCAAACGCTGGTGACTTCGGCATCGGCTGCCACTTCTCCCCGTTCATTGAGGATCTCCTGCTTCAGGACGAAGCTCGTTCGTCCCCGGCGCAATGGTTTGGTCCAAATCGTCAGGTGGTCACCTTGACGACATTCCCGGCGATAGTTAATGTTGATGTTCACCGTTACCGTTTGGATCCCCATGGCCAAAAATCGGTCGTAGGGAAGATCAGCTCGTTCGTACCATTCCTCCCGCCCCCACTCCATATACTCGAGATATTTGGCATTGTTGACATGCCCATTCACATCGATCTCCGTCGAGCGGACGATGATTTCTAGAGAAACTTGCACCTTTGTCGTCTCCTTTCCCTGTTGGAGGTTGTCGTGTTCACGATCCATACTGGTCAGCAACGCCCGTTTCACAGTATAATACGCTTAGAAATGGCCGGTCACGGAGGCGGGTTATGGCGACCAAACACGAACTCATTTTACAACATATTGAGGATTTGGCCGTGGGAAGTAAGATCTCCGTCCGGCAGATTGCCAAGATGATGGACGTCAGTGAAGGAACGGCGTATCGGGCGATCAAAGAGGCGGAGATGCGGGGGATCGTCAGCACCATCGAGCGCGTGGGCACGGTCCGGATCGAAAAGCAGCAAAAGAAGAATATCGAGCGCTTGACCTTTGCGGAAGTGGTCAATATCGTGGATGGTACGGTCCTCGCGGGCCGCGGTGGGCTGCACAAAACGCTGACGAAGTTTGTCATTGGCGCCATGGAGATCGACGCGATGCTGCGCTATATCGACAAGGATTGCCTGCTCATCGTCGGCAACCGGGAAGAAGCGCACCGGGCTTCCCTGGAGCACGGGGCGGCGGTGTTGATTACCGGAGGATTCGATACCAACGACGAGGTGAAGGAGCTGGCGGATCGGCGGGAATTGCCGCTGATCTCTTCGGCCTACGATACCTTCACCATTGCGACGTTGATCAATCGCGCCATTTATGACCGGCTGATCAAGAAAGAGATCGTCCTGGTTGAAGATCTGATCGGGGATACCAAGCCGGTCAGCATCTCCCTGTCCGCCCGGGCCGGGGACTATCGGGCTTTGGTGAACCTGACGGGGCACAGCCGATTTCCGGTGGTGGATCCGCAGTTCCGGGTCGTGGGGATGCTCACGTCCAAAGACGTTACCGGGGAGCCAGACGAAGCCCCGGTGGAACGGTTGATGTCGAAGAATCCCATCACGGTGACACCCAAGACGTCGGTGGCCTCGGCGGCTCATATCATGGTGTGGGAAGGTATCGAGCTGTTGCCCGTGGTTGAAAATCGCCGGCTGATGGGAGTGATCAGCCGTCAAGATGTGATCAAGGCGCTGCAGTACATGCAAAAGCAGCCCCAGGTCGGCCAGACCATCGAGGATATCATCCTCAGCCAATTTAAAGAAGAAAAAGGCCCTGATCGCACCGTATGGTTGGTCGGGGATATTACCCCCCAGATGAGCAATCGGCTCGGCGGTGTGTCCACAGGGGTGTTGATGACCCTCATCGCCGAAGCCGGGTCCAGTGCCATCCGCCGTAGTCGGCACTCGGACATGGTGGTCGAGAATGTCTCCATCTATTTCCTCAAACCGATCCAGATTGACAGCACCTTGTCGGTGAAGGCCGCGGCGATTGACATGGGCCGGAAATTTGGCAAAGCCGACGTAGAGCTCTATCATAATGGGGAATTGGTCGGAAAGGCCTTGTTTACCGCCCAGGTGCTGGAACGGTAAAGCGGGGTACGCCGCCGGTGGCTGAGGCGGCCTTTTTTGTCCCCGAGGCTTGGAGGTGTAGGGATACGGGTCAAGAAGGCACCTTTGTGCATCTTCATGTTCATAGCGCGTATTCTTTGCTTCGGGGTGTTTGCCGCCTGGAAGCCTTGATCCAACGGGTCGTGGCAGAAGGGATGCCTGGGGTCGCCATCACCGATTGGGCGAATTTGTACGCGGCGATTCGGTTCGTTCGATTGGCCAAGGAGGCGGGGATCCGGCCGATCCTGGGAGCCCAGATTCCCCTGGTGGAAGAAAGCCCTCAGAGGCCGTCGAGAGGGGATCCGCCGGCCGTGGTTCTTTTGGCCGAGTCGGAAGAGGGTTTTCGAGGGCTGATTCGCCTGGTGAGCCTGGCTCATGACGGACCGGAGGTGGGGGTGTCCTGGGAGGCGGTGAAAGCGCACGCCCCCGGTCTGTTTTTGCTTTCCGGCGGCGCAGAGGGCCCGGTGGATGCGGCTTTGGCCCGGGGCGATACGGAAAGGGCCCGGGACTGGCTGCGGCGGTTTGTCGAAGTGTTCGGGCCAAACCGGGCGTGGCTGGAAGTGCAGGACGACGGAAGTGAAAGGGGGCGTTTGAGCCACTACCGGTTGGTTTCTCTCGGGGAAGAGTACGGACTCCTGCCGGTCGCCACGGCGGACGTGCATTACATCGACCCCGAGGACGCGCCCCTGGCCCGGGTGGTGCAAGCCCTCCGGCAAGGGGATGACGGGGCCCCGCCACCCTCCCCTTCCCCTCGGTGGTTTGCCTCTTCCGCCGAGATGCGGGCACGGTTTGCACACCTCCCCCAGGCCGTGAACGCCGCTTTGGAGATTGCAGAGCGGTGCCGGGTGGAGTTGCCTCTGGGCCGGGTGTTGCTGCCTTCTTTTGACGTGCCGGGAGGGGAGAGCCCGGATGGATACCTCCGGCGGTTATGTCAGGAGGGCCTCCGACAGCGGGTGGGCGATCCCATACCCACTTCGTACCGGGACCGATTGGAGCACGAGCTCAGCGTCATCGCCCGGATGGGATTTGCGAGCTATTTTCTGATCGTGTGGGATTTTATTCGGTACAGTCGGGAACGCGGCATTGCCACCGGCCCCGGGCGGGGATCGGCAGCGGGAAGTTTGGTGGCGTACGCCCTGGGGATTACCGGGGTGGATCCCGTGCGCCACCACCTGTTGTTCGAGCGCTTCTTGAACCCGGAGCGGGTGAGCATGCCCGATATCGACATCGATTTTGAAGATGAACGCCGTTTTGAAGTCATTGATTACGTGGCCCAAAAATACGGCCAGGATCGGGTCGCCCAGATTATTACCTTCGGAACCATGGCGGCCCGGGCGGCCATTCGGGACGCCGGTCGGGTGACCGGTCTCCCACCGGCTTTGGTGGACCGGGTGGCGAAACTCGTGCCGGCTTCCTTGGGAATCACGTTGGACCAAGCTTTGGTGGAGGAACCCCGACTTCGGGCGTTGAAGGATGAGAATGAGCAGGTCCGGACGTTGCTGACGGTGGCTAAGGGACTGGAAGGGTTGCCCCGTCACACGTCGACCCACGCCGCCGGGGTTGTGATTGCCCCTTCGGCCTTGACCGATATCGTCCCGGTGCAGCGCACCCCGGAGGGAGGGTTGATTACCCAGTACGACATGGCTTCCCTTGAAGCCGTGGGGTTATTGAAAATGGATTTCCTGGGGTTGCGCACCCTTTCGATCATTGAGCACACCCGGGAGTTGGCGGGGGAGCGCCTGGGGCATGCTGTGGAAATCGACGAGGAGTACACCGATCCGAAAACCTATGAACTTCTGGGCCGGGGCGATACGGACGGGTGTTTTCAGCTCGAGTCTTCCGGGGTGAAACATGTTTTGCGGGACTTGCAGCCGAACTGTTTTGAAGACATCGTGGCGGTGATCTCCTTGTACCGCCCGGGGCCGATGGAAAATATCAGCCGATACATCGACGCCAAGCACGGTCGGGTGCCGATCCACTATCCCCACCCGGATTTGGAACCGATTCTCCGAGATACCTACGGAATTGTGGTGTATCAGGAGCAGATCATGCAGATCGCCTCGCGGATGGCGGGATTCACGCTCGGCCAGGCCGATGTTCTCCGCCGGGCGGTGGGCAAGAAGAAAAGAGAGGTTTTAGAACAACAGCGCGCGGCTTTTGTGGCCGGATGCCTTAGGCAGGGACATCCCAGGGATTTGGCCGAGGAACTGTACGACCTCATCGTGCGTTTTGCCGATTATGGGTTCAACCGCTCCCACGCGGTTGCATACGCTGTGTTATCCTGGCGCACCGCGTATCTCAAGGCGCACTACCCCGCGGAGTTTTTCGCTTCCCTGCTGTCCGCTGCCATGGCTTCGGCCGATAAGGTGGCCCAATACGTGGAAGAGGCTTTTCAGCGGGGCATCGAGGTATTGCCCCCTTCGGTGCAAACCAGCGGGGCGGGGTTTACGGTGAGGGAAGATGGCAAGATCCGTTTCGCCTTGGGAGCGATTAAACATGTGGGCCAAGCTGCGGTCCAGGCGGTGCTGGGCGCCCGGAGGGCGGGGCCGTTTCACTCTTTCGAGGATTTTCTGTCCCGGGTGGATCACCGGGCGTGCCATCGACGGACGGTGGAGGCGCTGATTCGAGCCGGTGCTTTCGATGAACTGGGTGAGAACCGGGATGAATTGCTCGGCCGCTTAGAGCGGGAGAGTCACTGGGGCGGGGGCGGTGCCCAGTTGACGTTTTTTGGCGAGGAGAGCCCCGGACGCCGGGCGAGTTCGGAGAATGAACAGGAGAAAATTCGGCATGAAAAAGAGTTGATGGGGCTGACGTTCACCGGAGCCCGGGTCTACATCCGAGTGAAGCGGGGTGGGCCGGAGACGCTGAAGCAACTGGGGCAGGTGTTGGCCCGGCATCCCGGGAGCTGGCGGGTTCGCCTGGTTCGTTCCAGCCGGGACGTCCGGGAACTCGGAGACAGGTGGCGGGTGCAACCCGGTCCCGGACTGACATCGGATGTGGAAGCGTTGCTGGGAGAGAGTTCCATCGTGTATCATTTGACCTAGTTGGGAGGAGGGGCGTTTATGGCGCCTTCAATGGTGGAATTGTTGGCTCGGCGGGGGGTACAAATCCAAGATATCGCCGAGATCGTGCTCATGCTTCAAAAACCGTTTCACCCGAAGTTGACTTTGGAAGAGTGCGTGGAAAGTGTGCTCACGGTGTTGGAGAAGCGGGAGGTGCAGCACGCCCTTTACACGGGAATTGCTTTGGACGAATTGGCGGAGAAGAAGCTGCTGCCAGAGCCTTTGCAGTCGATTATGGAAAGAGATGAGCCCCTGTACGGCGTGGATGAGATTATGGCATTAGCCATTACCAACGTTTACGGGTCGATCGGATTGACCAGCTTCGGGTACCTTGATAAAGAGAAAACGGGCATTCTGGCGAAATTAAACGAAAAGGGCCCGGCGATTCATACGTTTCTCGATGATCTGGTGGCCGGCCTGGCGGCGGCGGCCTCGGCGCGAATCGCCCACGATAAGGCTCCGGCGGATTATTGGGAATCCGGGTCGGTCCAATAAACGGCATTGCTTCACCCGATCTTCACAAAAAATGCATGACCGGATGATTTCAATTTGGTATAATGCGAACAATAAGCTATTTTTCCGATAGCGGCTAAGAAAGGGAGGACTACGGATGGCGCTGCGAGAGGACGCGCTAAAACTGCACCGGGATCATCATGGGAAGCTGGCGGTGGTTTCGAAGGTGGCGTTAAAGACGACCCGGGATCTGAGTCTGGCGTATTCTCCGGGCGTCGCGGAACCGTGCAAGGAGATCCAGGTGCGGCCCGAGGCTGTATACGAGTACACCAACCGGGGAAACCTGGTGGCGGTAGTGAGCAACGGGACAGCTGTGCTGGGCCTCGGGGACATCGGTCCCCTTGCGGCGTTGCCGGTGATGGAGGGAAAGGCGGTATTGTTCAAGACCTTCGCCGGGGTGGACGCCGTGCCGATCTGTCTGGATACATCGGACGTGGACGAGGTCGTGGAGACGGTGAAACGGCTGACGCCGTCTTTCGGCGGGGTAAACCTGGAAGACATCGCGGCGCCGGAGTGTTTCGCCATCGAAGAGCGATTGCGGCAAGAGGTTAATATTCCGATTTTTCATGACGACCAACACGGGACCGCGATTGTGACCTTGGCGGCGGTGCTCAATGCCCTTCGAGTGGTGGGGAAAGACATTCACCAGATCCGGGTGGTGGTCAACGGCGCAGGAGCGGCTGGGGTGGCGATCGTCAAGCTGTTGCGGTCCAGGGGCGTCCAAGAAGTGGTCCTGTGTGACCGCATTGGCGCCATTTATCCTGGGCGCCGGGAGCGGATGAATGCGGCCAAAGAAGAGATTGCGAAGATCACCAACCCTTCCGGGATTCGGGGAGATTTGGCTGAAGCGGTACGAGGGGCGGATGTGTTTATCGGCGTATCCACCGAGGGGGCGCTGACTCCGGAGATGGTGCGGACGATGGCGAAAGATCCCATTATTTTGGCCATGGCGAACCCGAATCCGGAAATCTGGCCGGAGGATGCCTACGCGGCTGGGGCGGCGGTGGTGGGGACCGGGCGGTCGGATTTTCCGAACCAGGTCAACAATGTCCTGGCGTTTCCCGGCGTGTTCCGCGGTGCCCTGGATGTCCGGGCGAGGGAGATCAACGAGGCGATGAAACAAGCGGCGGCCGATGCCATCGCCGAATTGGTGAGTGACGATGAACTCGGGCCCCGTTCTGTGATCCCCCGGCCCTTTGACCCGCGGGTAGCGCCGGCGGTGGCCAAAGCGGTGGCTAAAGCGGCCATTGAGACCGGGGTAGCGGGTCTGTCCCGGGATCCAGAAGAGATCGCCGAGCGAACCCGGCGAATGGCCGGAATTCCTTGATAGGTCCTGGGCTCCTGGGGGCTGACAGCGGTTGCAGGCCCGGGGGGCCTGTGGTATCATGACCTCAAACTTGGATTGTATTCCCGATGGCGGGAAGGGGTATCGTCATGTGGACGGTCATCTATATCGCACCGAGCGAGAGGGTGGCGGAATCGATCCGATCGAGGCTGGAGACCGAAGGGTTTTTGGCTAAGGTTCGGCCCACCAGCGTCTCCAAACAACAGTACGAGATTCTGGTGCCGGAGAGTGAACTTGACGAGGTGCGGGATGTGCTGAGCGACATCCTCCACTCTTCTCACCCATAGGGGGCCAGGGGTGACATTGTGCTAAAGGACTGGTTTCAGAAAAAACCGCGGTACGCGACCCTCACCCCTCCGGTCACGGCTCCGGAGGAGCGCCGGGAGGCGATTCCCGAGGGGCTGATGAACAAGTGCAAGGGTTGTGGCGATATATTGTTGGCCAAGGAATTGGAAAAGCATGTCAAGACATGCCCCCGGTGCGGTTATCATTTTCCGCTCTCGGCTGCCGAGCGGATTGAGATCACCCTCGACGAGGGCCGTTTTTTTGAGTATGACGCCGATCTGGCCACGGTGGATCCCCTCGGATTTCCCGGCTATCCCGAGAAGATCGCAAAAGCCCGGGAGGCCACCGGATTGCGGGAGGCGGTGGTGACGGGGGAGGGAACGATCGACGGGATGCCCGTGGCACTGGTGGTGATGGACTCTCGGTTCATGATGGGAAGCATGGGCTCGGTGGTGGGGGAGAAGATCACCCGAGCCGCCGAACGGGCCAGGGAGGCTCGTCGGCCGGTGGTTTTGTTTGCGGCATCGGGGGGCGCCCGGATGCAAGAGGGGATTTTGTCGCTCATGCAGATGGCCAAAACTTCCGCCGCCTTTGCCCGGCTTCGGGAGGCCGGGGTCTTGTACATATCGGTGATGACCCATCCCACCACGGGCGGGGTGACGGCGAGTTTTGCCAGTCAGGGAGACATCATTCTCGCTGAACCCGGAGCGCTGATCGGTTTCGCGGGGCGGCGTATTATTGAACAGACGATTCACCAGAAACTTCCAGATGATTTTCAGACGGCGGAATTTCTTTTGAAGCATGGCATGATTGACCGCATTGTCCATCGGAAAGATTTACGTGCGGAGCTCTCGTTGATCCTTCGCATTCACGGGGAGGGGGCGCGCCATGGCGGGCGAGTTGCCCTTTGAGAAGCCCCTGTTGGAGTTGGAGCGAAAGATCGAAGAGCTCAAGCGTTTCACCGAAACTCAGCAGATCGATTTGGGCGAGGAAGTCACTCGGCTTGAGGAACGGGCGAAGCAACTGGCCGAGGAGATCTACGGTCATCTGACGCCATATCAGAAGGTCCAGATCGCCCGCCACCCGGATCGACCGACAACCCTGGATTATATCCACGGTTGTCTTGATGCGTTTTTGGAATTACATGGCGATCGGTTGTTCGGGGACGATCAGGCGATAGTGGGCGGAATCGGGTTATTGCAAGGGCGGCCGGTGACGGTGGTGGGGCACCAGCGGGGGCGGGACACCAAGGAGAATCTCGCGAGAAATTTCGGCATGCCCCATCCCGAAGGCTTTCGGAAGGCTCTGCGCCTGATGAAAGAAGCCGAGCGGTTTCATCGGCCCGTCCTGTGTTTTATTGACACCAGCGGGGCTTATCCCGGGATCACCTCTGAGGAGCGGGGGATCGGGATGGCCATCGCGGATAACTTGATTGAGATGGCAACCCTTTCTACTCCGCTTTTGTGCGTGGTCACCGGGGAAGGAGGGAGCGGCGGCGCCTTGGCTCTGGGTATGGGGGACCGGGTGTACATGTTGGAACACGCCGTCTACTCGGTGATCTCTGTGGAAGGGGCGGCGGCTCTGTTGTGGAAAGATGCCGGTCAGGCGCCGAGGGCCGCCGAGTCAATGCGCATTACAGCCCAGGATTTACTGCGGCTCGGCGTGATCGACGACGTGATTGAAGAGCCCTTGGGGGGAGCGCACAAAGATCCTCCTATGATGGTGGAACGGGTCAAGGCCGCCATCATCCGGGGCTTGAACGAGTTGACCGACGTGCCCGGGGACGAGTTGGTCCGTCGGCGATATGACCGGTTCCGGGCGATGGGGAGATTCGAGGAAGGATGAGGGACATCCCTCCTCTTCTTCCGGGTCTGGTTGGGACGAAAAATGTCCATGTGGGACACCCAAAGTCTATATCGGGAGGGAACCGAGGTGCAGACCATCGGAGTACTGACCAGTGGTGGGGATGCTCCTGGGATGAACGCGGCCATCCGGGCGGTGGTTCGGATGGGTATTTACCGGGGACTGAAGGTGGTGGGAATCCGGAAAGGGTACAGTGGGCTGTTGGCGGGGGATTTTGTGGACATGGACCTGGGGTCGGTGGCGGACATCATTCACCGGGGGGGAACAATTCTACAGACGGCCCGGTGTGATGCGTTCAAAACTGAGGAAGGCCAACGTCAGGCTGTAGAGAGACTTGCCACCCGGGGAATTGAAGGAGTGGTGGTGATTGGGGGTGATGGGTCTTTTAGGGGAGCCGTGGAACTGGCGAAAAGGGGAATCGCCACGGTGGGCGTTCCGGGAACCATCGACAACGACATCGCAGGAACGGACACGACCATCGGTTTTGACACGGCGGTGAACACGGTGATCGAAGCGGTGGACAAAATCCGCGATACCGCCACGTCACACGAGAGAACCTTTCTCGTGGAAGTCATGGGCCGTCGGGCCGGCGATATCGCACTCAGCGCCGGGCTCGCCTGCGGGGCGGAGACGATTCTCATTCCCGAAGAAGAGTATTCGATCGATGAAATCGTGGAGCGCCTCAAGCGCAGTTTTAATCGAGGAAAGCGGCACAGTATCCTGGTGGTGGCGGAAGGCGTGGGGAGCGCTATGGATATCGCCGATAAAATCCGGGAGCGAATCGGTTGGGAGATGCGGGTGACCGTCCTTGGACACATTCAACGGGGCGGGTCCCCCACAGCGGCGGACCGGGTGTTGGCCAGCCGGATGGGAGCCATGGCGGTGGAACTTCTCTTGCAAGGCCACAGCGCCAAAATGGTGGGCATCCAAAACCGCCGCCTGGTGGCGATAGACATGGAAGAAGCGGTGGCGCGTCCTCATCGGCCGGACCTCGGCCTCTTCGACCTCGCCCGCATACTCGCGATCTAAGGAGGGTTTTCTGTGCGCCGCACAAAGATCGTTTGCACTGTCGGCCCAGCCAGTGAGTCGCCCGAAGTGCTCGAGGCTTTGATCCAGGCGGGCCTCGATGTGGCCCGGCTGAATTTTTCTCATGGCACCCACGAAGAACACGCCTTGAGGATTGCCCGCATCCGGGAGGCATCGGCCAAAGTCGGCAAACGCGTTGCCCTGATGTTGGACATCAAAGGCCCCAAAATCCGCACCGGTCGCGTACGGGGGGGACAAGTGGAGCTCAAGGACGGGGCCGAGCTGATCCTCACCACCGAACCGGTGGAGGGGACGGCCGAGCGGATTTCTGTCAGCTATACCGGCCTCCCCGAGGACGTTTCCCCGGGGTCGATCATTCGCATCGACGATGGGCTGATCGGGTTGAAAGTGATCGAAGTGCATGGCGGAGAGATCCGCTGCCGGGTGACCAACGGCGGGATTCTTCGAGATCATAAAGGGATTAACGCCCCAGGGGTGAAACTTCGGCTGCCAGGGGTGACCGAGAAAGATGTGGCAGATATCCGTTTCGGTATCGCCCAGGGGGTGGACATGATCGCGGCCTCTTTCGTGCGAAAAGCCGGGGATGTATTGGAGATCCGCCGTCTGCTGGAAGAAGCCGGGGTTCACATGGACATCATTGCAAAAATCGAGGCCCAGGAAGCCCTCGACTCCCTGGAAGAGATTCTGGGGGTCTCGGACGGCCTTATGGTGGCCCGGGGGGACTTGGGGGTGGAAATCGCCACGGAAGAGGTGCCCCTGTGGCAAAAGCGGATGATTGAATTGTGTAACCGGGCGGGCAAGCCTGTGATCACGGCCACTCAGATGCTGGATTCGATGCAGCGCAATCCCCGGCCCACCCGGGCTGAAGCCAGCGACGTCGCCAACGCCATTTTTGACGGCACCGATGCGATTATGCTCTCCGGCGAGACCGCCGCGGGCAAATATCCAGTGGAATCGGTGAAAACCATGGCCCGAATCGCCGAGCGGGCCGAAGAGGCGTTGTGGGCGTTTCGAAGGACCGAAGTCCACAAACCCCAGGGAACGGTTACCGATGCCATTAGTTATGCCGTTGCCGCGTTGGCGGACGACCTCAAGGCGGCGGCAGTCCTGACATCCACCCAGTCGGGACTCACGGCCCGCCGGGTATCGAAATACCGCCCCCGGTGTCCGATCGTAGCGGTGACTCCCCGGGAGGACGTCGCCCGGCGCCTGGCGCTGTGCTGGGGCGTATACCCTACGGTGGCCCGGACGACGAAAAGTACCGACGAAATGTTGGAAGTGGCCATTGATGCCGCCCTGGAAACGGGAATTGTGAAACACGGGGATCTCGTGGTGATCACCGCTGGCGTCCCCGTGGGTCAGCCAGGAACCACCAATCTACTAAAAGTACATACCATCGGTGACGTGGCAGCCCGTGGGCAGGGGATTGGCCGAGGAGCGGTCACCGGACGGGCGGTGGTGGTGCGGCGGGTGGAGGATGCCGCCCGGGTGAAGGCCGGAGATGTGGTGGTGACGGTGGCCACCGATGCGGACCTCATGAGCGCTTTGGAGAGGGCGGCGGCCGTCATTGCGGAGGAAGGGGGTCTGACCTCTCACGCCGCAGTGGTGGGGTTGTCCTTGGGTATCCCGGTGGTGGTGGGGGTGGAGCGAGCGACCGAAACGCTCCGGGATGGCGAAGTGGTGACGGTGGATGCCGAACTCGGTTTGATCTATCGCGGCCGGGCGAGAGTTTTGTAAGTCCGAAGTTTTGTTTCGTTCTGTGAAACCGAGGTTCAATAGATGAGAAGAAAAGTTGTTGCAGCGATTCTCCCTGTGCTATCATGAGAATGGTTTTGTGCTTCCGCGCTGTCGTCCGGCCTTGCGCCGGCTTTTTTGCCGTCAACACGGCTGGAGGACGCAGGGGAGTCAGTTGTCGAGGGAGGGATTGCTGCATGGCAAAGTTTGAAAAACTGACACCGCCCGGCGAAGGTGAGCGGATCGTCGTGCGGGAGGGGTCATTGTCCGTTCCCGACCGCCCGATCATCCCCTTTATTGAGGGCGATGGGACAGGGCCGGACATTTGGAGGGCCTCCCAGCGCGTGTTCGACGCGGCGGTGGACAAGGCCTACGGAGGCAAGCGGAAGATCGTTTGGTTTGAAGTGTACGCCGGTGAAAAGGCCTATCACACTTTCGGGGAGTGGCTCCCCCCGGACACCCTGACCGCCTTTCGCGAATACATCGTGGGGATCAAAGGGCCTCTGACAACACCCGTGGGCGGTGGGATTCGCTCATTGAATGTCGCCCTCCGGCAGGAGTTGGACTTATATGTGTGCCAGCGGCCGGTTCGGTATTTTGATGGCGTCCCCTCCCCGGTGAAGCGCCCAGAGTTGGTGGACATGGTCATTTTCCGGGAAAATTCCGAGGATATTTACGCGGGGATCGAATGGGAGGAAGGGACTCCGGAGGTCCGCACGGTCATCGAGTTTCTGCAGAATCAGATGGGCGTGAAAAAGATTCGATTCCCCGAGACCTCGGGCATCGGCATCAAGCCGGTATCCAGGCAGGGAACTGAGCGGCTGGTTCGGGCAGCCATCGACTACGCCCTGAAAAATGGCCGTCGGAGCGTGACGTTAGTCCACAAGGGAAATATTATGAAATTCACCGAAGGCGCTTTTAAGAATTGGGGCTACGAGTTGGCCGAGCGGGAGTACGGGGATCGGGTGTTTACCTGGGCGCAGTATGACCGGATCAAGGCCCAGAGCGGCGTGGAAGAGGCGAGCCGGGTTCAGGCCGAAGCGGAAGCGGCCGGCAAGTTGGTGGTTAAGGACGTGATCGCCGACGCCTTCCTGCAGCAGATTCTGACTCGGCCTGCGGAGTACGACGTGATCGCCACCTTGAATCTCAACGGGGATTACATTTCTGACGCTTTAGCGGCCCAGGTCGGGGGCATAGGCATCGCCCCGGGGGCCAACATCAACTACGAAACCGGACACGCTGTATTTGAGGCGACCCATGGCACGGCGCCGAAATATGCCGGTCTGGACAAGGTCAACCCCGGATCGGTGATCCTCTCCGGCGTCATGATGTTAGAGTATATGGGCTGGAAGGAAGCGGCCGCCCTTATCGTCAAGGCCATGGAGAAGACCATTCGGGAACGGGTGGTCACCTATGATTTCGCCCGGTTGATGACCGGGGCGAAAGAGGTCAAAACCTCGGAGTTCGCCACCGCCCTGATTGGCAATATGCAATAACAGCAGGAGGGATCCATTGATGATTCGCCGGAAAAAGATCACCATTGTCGGCGCCGGTTTCACCGGAGCCACCACCGCATTGTTGGCTGCAACCAAAGAGCTGGGCGATATCGTCCTGGTGGACATTCCGAAGCTTGAGAACCCGACCAAGGGCAAGGCCCTGGACATGATGGAGGCCAGCCCGGTCGAAGGCTTTGACGCCAACATCGTCGGGACCAGCAATTACGAGGATACGAAGGACTCCGATCTGGTGATCATCACCGCCGGCGTCGCCCGGAAGCCGGGAATGAGCCGGGACGACCTGGTTACCACCAATGCCGGGATTGTGAAATCTGTCACCGAGCAGGTCGTCAAGTACTCCCCGAACTGCGTCATCATCGTCCTGTCGAACCCGGTGGATGCCATGACCTATGTGGCGTACAAAACTTCCGGGTTTCCGAAAGAGCGGGTGATCGGCCAGTCGGGTGTGCTCGATACCGCCCGTTTCCGGACCTTTGTGGCGATGGAGTTAGGGGTGTCCGTGGAAGATGTCACCGGGTTCGTACTGGGCGGACACGGGGATGACATGGTGCCCTTGGTCCGTTACTCGTACGCCGGCGGCATTCCCATCGAGACGCTGATTCCCAAGGATAGGATCGAGGCCATCGTCGAGCGGACCCGCAAAGGAGGCGGGGAGATCGTGAACCTTCTCGGTAACGGAAGTGCTTATTACGCTCCCGCTGCTTCTTTGGTCCAAATGGCCGAGGCGGTATTGAAAGACAAGAAGCGGATTCTGCCGGCCATCGCTTACTTGGAAGGAGAGTACGGATATCGGGATCTGTATTTAGGCGTGCCGGTGCTCCTCGGGGGCAAGGGAATCGAGAAGGTCTTTGAGATTGACCTGACCCCCGAGGAAAAGGCCGCCCTTGATAAATCTGCCGCTTCCGTTCAAAAAGTCATGGGGGTTCTGGGCAGCCTCGTCTGAACGGCTTTCTGATGTCACCCTGTTTGCACGATTGTGTCGCCGCCGGGATTCCGGCGGTTTTTTTATGGCTCATGGCTCGTCTCCCCCCGTCATACATATGGGACAAGGAATCTTGTCCACGGGGGGTGGCAGTTATGAGAAACCTTTGGCCGAATCTGTGGCGATGGTGGTCGATAGGGGTTCACAGGTGGCGAAAAAGATGGCTCGTCACCTTGGCGGGTCTGGCCGCAATTGGGGGGACCGGAGCCGGGCTATGGAGCTGGCACTTGGGAACACCACCCGATCCGGATCAGAAGCTCGTGATGTGGCTGGGGGACGAGCCGGCGCCCTTGGATCCCGGGTCCACCGGCGACCAGTGGGCGATGGATTTGTTGGGGGCAGTGGAAGAAGGACTCATGCGTCAGGGGAAAGGGGCCACTCTCGACCCCGGGCTGGCGGAGCGGGTGGAGGTTTCGCCGGATCACACGCGGTTTGTGTTTCACCTGCGGCCCGCTGCGTGGAGCGACGGTGTGCCCCTTCGGGCCGAAGATTTTCGCTACGCTTGGTTGCGGGTTTTGGACCCGGCGACCCATTCGCCCTGGGCCAGACTGTTGTATCCTGTCCAAGGGGCCAAAGCCTATGCCGAGGGAAAGGGCCCGGCCGGGCAGGTGGCGGTAAAAGCCTTGGGTGACCGTATCCTGGAGGTGAAAACCACCCGGCCGACACCCTATTTTCCTTCCTTGACAGCAGAACCCGCCCTCTATCCCGTGCGGAAAGACGTTGTAGAAAAATACGGAAAGGAGTTCGGGACAGGCCCCGGGAAGATGGTGTTCATCGGACCGTTCCGGATCTCTTCCTGGGAGCGCGACCGCCAGGTCACACTGGCCAAAAATCCGATGTACTGGGATGCCCGGCATGTCCACTTGACCTCAGTGACCTTTAAGATCGTGAAAGAACTCGGGCAGCGAATCTCTCTGTACGAAACCGGGGGACTCGATCAAACCGGAGTGGCGGGATCGTGGCTCGACCAGTGGAAAGGGAAGCCGGACCCGGTGGCGGTACCCGAGGACAGTGTATTTTTCCTGGTTTTCAATCCGGAGCGATACCCGGCTTTTGCCAACAAAAACATCCGGTTGGCGTTGTCCTACGCCCTGGACCGCAGGGATTACGTGCGTCGCTTGTGGAGCGGAGCGGCAGAGCCGGCTTACGGCCTGGTTCCCCCGTCGATTCCCGGACGTACAAAATCTTTCCGGCAGGAAAACGGCGACCTTTTTGTGGACAATCGTCCGGATGCGGCCCGGGCGTTGCTTCGCAACGGTCTTGAGGAGTTGCATCTGAACGCTCTGCCCCCGCTTACCTTTCTCTCCGACAACTCTGCCCCCTCGGTGGCGGCGGCCAAGTGGTTGCGGGACCAGTGGAAGACAAAGTTGGGGATTGATGTGCGGATCGATGAAGTGCCTGCGGCCGAGCGGTTGCATCGACAGAGAACCGGGGATTATCAAGTCGCCGTGGCCGGTTGGGGGGCGGATTATAACGACGCTTCGGCATTTCTCAACCTTTGGGTAAGTGATTGCCCGGATAATCTCGTTCATTATCACAACCCGGATTATGACCGCCTTATCACCGCGGCTGAGGCCTCGACAGATCCCGCAGGCCGGGCCGGGGAGCTGGAACAGGCCGAGCGAATTCTGTTCCAGGACATGCCCGTAGCCCCGCTCTTTTTTCGCGAACGGGTGTGGTTGCAAAAACCTTTTGTGAAACATATCGTGTATCCCTCGGTGGGGCTGGACTGGGATCTGAAAGGAGCCTATGTGGAAAAGCGTCCATAACCCGGCGAGGAGCCCAGGACCCGGGGCGAACGCCGTTTCGATGTGGTAGAATAGGTTCGTCAAGATCGGAATGAGGTGACCCCGTTGCCGGAATCTGGTGTGAAACTTTTACTGATCGACGGGAATAGCGTTTTGTACCGAGCTTTTTTTGCCCTCCCTCTCCTTTCCAACGCCGAAGGGAAACATACCAACGCCGTGTACGGTTTTGTGATGATGTTACTCCGGCTGTTGCAGGAAGAGCGGCCCACCCATGTGGCGGTGGCTTTCGACGTCGGCAAGGAGACATTCCGGCACGAGTTCTACGCGGATTACAAAGGCACCCGGGAGAAGACCCCGGATGAGTTGTCCGAGCAGTTTCCCATGGCCCGGGAGATGCTCGGGGCCATGGGTATTCCCGTACTTGAGGCGGAAGGGTACGAAGCGGACGACCTGATCGGAACGATGAGCCGGGAGGCGGAGGCGGACGGGGTCCAGGTGGTGGTCCTCACCGGGGACAAAGATCTGCTGCAACTGGTCTCTTCCCACGTCACTGCCGTTTTAACCCGTCGAGGGATCCGAGAGGTGGAGCGTTACCACCCCGCCGATGTGGAGAAGCGGTTCGGACTTCGCCCGGAGCAGATCGTCGACCTGAAAGGTCTGATGGGGGATACTTCGGACAATATCCCGGGGGTGCCAGGCGTCGGTGAGCGGACGGCGGCGAAACTGTTACAGGCCTACGGGAATGTGGAGGGTGTCTACCAACACCTGAACGAGGTTTCCGGGAAGTTACAGGGGCGTTTGGCCGAACATCGGGATCAAGCGTTTTTGTCCAAGCGCTTGGCCCGGATTCATCGGGAGGTGCCCCTGGAGCGCCGGTGGGAGGATCTGCGCTGGGTACCCGCCCCGGCCCGGGAGGTGCGGACGGCTTTTCAAAAGCTGGGGTTTCGATCTCTTCTGGAGCGAATCGGCGAAGTGTTCCCAGAGGATGCGGACGGGGCAGAAGGGACGCCAGATCACGCCTTCGGAACCGGGGTGGGTGTGGGCGGAACTTTGGACCCCGGGCGGGTTCAGATTGAAGAGTGGGGGGACGCTCCCACAACTGGGCAGGTGGGTGTCCGGGGGCTGTTTCTTGATCTGGAAGGCGGGTACCAATTCGGCACCCCCCGGGGGATCGGAGTGGCGGAGGGGGAGCGGGTTCGATACCTGCTTTGTGGAGAGGACAGTGGCTGGGCCGAGGGATTGACCCAGATGCTCAGGGAGCCGGGGCTGACCGTCTTTTACGATATCAAGTCGTGGAAAGTGCTGGCTGACCGGCTGGGCTTCACTTTGCCCGGGGACGCCTTCGATGTGCTTTTGGCGGCTTACCTCATCAACCCCCAAGACGGTCACCCGGACTTAACCGAAGTGTTCGGACGATATCTCGGCGTGTCGGTTCCCCCCCTGGACGGCCGGGGAGCTCCCCAAGGAGAAGAGCGACAAAGATGGTGCGCTCTTTACGCGGCCGCTTTGGCTCAAGTCTACCCAGCGTTGAAACGGGACCTAGAGATCCGGGGATTGTGGCCGCTATATCACGATCTGGAACTGCCGCTCAGTTTTGTTCTCGCCAAGATGGAGCGAACCGGCGTACGGGTGGACGCGGATCGGCTGCGGAGTCTGGGTGAGACCTTTTCCGCCGAGATCGCCCGGTTAGAAGAGGAGATTTACAAACTGGCCGGGACGTCCTTCAACTTGAACAGCCCGAAACAACTGGCGGAGATCCTTTTTGATAAACTCGGCCTCCCTCCACAAAAAAAGACGAAAACGGGGTATTCCACCGGGGCGGATGTCCTCGAAAAGCTCGCCCCGTATCACGAAATTGTCCAGAGGATCTTGGATTGGCGCCAGTTGATCAAGCTGCAGTCCACTTATATCGAAGGCCTGCTCAAAGTCATCCGACCGGAGACCGGCAAGATCCACACCTGCTTTCAACAGGCGGTAACCGCCACCGGGCGGCTGTCCAGCACCGATCCAAACCTTCAGAACATCCCCGTTCGCGTCGAGGAGGGAAGGCGTTTACGCCAGGCCTTCATACCCTCCGAGCCGGGATGGAAAATTTTATCTGCTGATTACTCTCAGATCGAGTTGAGGGTGTTGGCTCACTTTTCGAAGGATCCGGCCCTCGTCCAGGCTTTCCGGGATGATTTGGACATCCATGCCCGGACGGCTGCCGAGGTCTTCGAAGTGCCTCAGGAACAGGTCACCCCCGGGATGCGCCGCCAGGCGAAGGCGGTGAATTTTGGAATCGTGTATGGGATCAGTGACTACGGGTTGTCCCAGAATTTAGGCATCCCTCGAAAAGAAGCGGCGGAATTCATCGCCCGGTATTTTGCCAAGTTTCCCCGGGTGAAATCCTACATGGAAGAAACGGTGGCCGCCGCCCGGAGGAACGGTTTTGTGACGACCTTGCTGGGGCGCCGCAGGTACCTGCCGGATATCCACTCCTCGAACTATAACCTGCGAAGCTTTGCCGAACGGACGGCGATGAACACCCCGATCCAGGGCAGTGCCGCGGATATCATCAAGCGGGCGATGGTGGAGGTGGATCGGCGGCTGACCGAAAGGGATTTTCGCGCGAAGATGTTGTTGCAAGTCCATGATGAGCTCGTGTTTGAAGTGCCTCCGGAGGAGGTTGAGGCCCTCCAGGATATGGTGAAACGAGCGATGGAATCGGCCGTGTCGCTGGATGTCCCCCTCAAGGTGGACATTCACGCGGGAGACAACTGGTATGAGGCAAAGTGACCGCGGCGAAGAACGCCTGGACAGATATCGGACAGGCCAAAGAAAAACCCGGGACCTTGCGGCCCCGGGATCTTAACCCCGTTTAATCATCTGGCCGGACACGAACAGTTCGCCGTTGCGGACGTCATACGTGTAGAGGTCCAGGGGCCGGGTCGCCGGAGAGTCCGGGCTCTGGACGCCGTACTTGTCGAACAAACTGTTGTGGCAGGGGCAGTGAAAATACCATTTGCCGCCCTGGCTCCATTGGGGAGTCGCTTTGCTGACCAGACAGCCCAGATGGGTACAAATCGGAGACATCACCAGCAGCTTGTCGCCTTGTTGAATCACGTACGCTTGCTTTTGGACGTCCTTGGAGTTCCACCCGTCGTTGACGTGGAGCTTAAAAGAGATAAGTTTGGGGTCTTGGCCGTTAAATTCGCTGACCTTGTGCCCGGTGCCTACCATGTTCGAAGAACCGGAGGTCTTGAGGGGCGCCAGACCGAAAGTCAACAACGGCGCACCGATGGCGGCGGCCATAAACGCCCCGGTGCCGCCGAGGGCGTAACTCAAGAATTGGCGGCGGGTAAGTTCGTTTTTCCCTTCGGGCGTCGCCATGTGTTTCTGATCGTTTTTCTCCAAAACGTCTCACTCCTTGCCGAAGGATACGGCGATATCGGACTGCCGTTTAAAGTCCCTCTTTTGATGGTACAACGGATCCGCAAAGTACGGAGGAATGGGACATGACGGTTTTGGTACAGTTTTGTGAACAGGAGGGCAAACTGGATGCCGGAATGGCCCGAGGTGGAGCAGATTCGGCGGGAACTGGTTGTTTTGGAAGGGCGTCGAATCGCCGGCGTGACGGTGCTGTGCGAACGCACGATCCGCACACCGGCGGATCCGGAGGAATTTGCCGCCCGCCTTGCCGGAGAGACCTGGCAGGAAATCGGCCGGCGGGGAAAGTATTTATTGTTTCATGGGCTGAGATGGACGCTGATTTCGCACCTTCGGATGGAGGGGCGGTATCGACTGGTGGAGGCCAAAACGCCGGTGGATGAGTATACCCGGGTCATTTTTCATCTGGAGGACGGCAGGGATCTTCGCTACCGGGATGTTCGCAAATTCGGGACGATGGACGCGGTGGAGCACCGGCAGTGGGAAGTGTTTCCACCCATTGCTTCCCTGGGTCCCGAACCCTTCGATCCGCAGCTGACTCCGGAGGTTTTGCGCCGGCGCTTGTCCGGAAAGGGGCGCATCAAGGGGCTTTTGCTCAACCAGAGAGTGATCGCGGGGCTCGGAAATATCTATGTGGACGAGGTGTTGTTTCGGACGGGTATTCACCCGGAACGCCCGGGACGGTCTTTGACCCCGGACGAGGCCGAAAGATTGCTCGCCCAGATGCGCGCTTTGCTTCAGGAGGCCCTGGCGGCGGGCGGGGCAACAGTGCGCTCCTATGTGCGCAGCGACGGCAGGCCGGGGTTGATGCAAGAGCACCTGTTCGTGTACGGGCGGACCGGGCAGCCCTGCCGGGTATGCGGCCATTCCATTGAGCGGAGGGTGGTGGCCGGGCGGGGCACGCATATTTGCCCCGTCTGCCAGCCTGAGGGCGGGATTGAAGCGGATGGGACGGGACGGGAGGTAGGAGGCCCGGGGTGGTGATAAACGGGCACCAAGGGGGATGGGCGCGTGATTGCGGGCTTGACGGGCGGGATCGCCAGTGGCAAAAGTACGGTGTCGAGAATGTTTGTGGCGCTGGGAGCGCGCCTGGTGGATGCGGACCAAGTGGCCCGGGAGGTGGTGGAACCGGGAACCGAAGGTCTGGAAGAGTTGACGGCTGCCTTTGGAAAGGATATTCTCCAGGCTGATGGCCAATTGGATCGGAAGAAGCTCGGAGCCCGGGTGTTTGGGCGGCCGGATCAATTGGCGAAGCTGAATGCCATCGTCCATCCCCGGGTGCGGGCCCGGATGGCGGAATTGACTCGGGAAATCTTGGAGGGCGACCCCAGGGCGGTGGTGTTATGGGACGTGCCACTGCTTATTGAGGGCGGGTTGGTTGAATGGGTGGATGTGTGCATCTTGGTATGGGTTCCCGAAAAGGTCCAGTTACGCCGTCTCATGTCCCGGAATGGGCTCTCCGCGGAAGAAGCGATGGCGCGGATTCGCTCTCAGATGCCTTTGGACGAGAAACGACGGTATGCCGATTACGTGATCGACAATAGCGGTGACTTGGATTGGACGAGGCAGCAGGTAGAAAGGGTGTGGCAGGCGTTGTGCGATCGGCGGACGGGCGCATGAAGGGAGCTTTTTCCGGGCGTCGCCGATGGTGGATGGTGCTTTTGCTGGTGCTGCTCATAGCTGTTTTTGCGATCATGCAAACCAAATGGGTGGCCCGGTGGATGTACCCTTTGTATTACTATGACGACATCCGTGCCGAGGCCGGCCAATATGATCTCGACCCGCTGTTGGTGGCTGCCGTGGTCCGGGTCGAAAGTTCTTTTGCTGAAGATCGGGTGTCGAAGGTTGGCGCGGTCGGGCTGATGCAACTGATGCCCGACACGGCCAGATGGATCGTCCAACAGCCAGGGGCTCCCCGGGTTTCCCCGGATGATCTGAAAAACCCGAAAGTGAGTCTGGCTATGGGGACGTGGTATTTAAACTACCTGATCCACCGCTTTCAAGGGAATGAAGTTGCGGCGGTGGCGGCTTACAATGCGGGACCAAACCGGGTTCAGGAATGGCTTCAGGCGGGTAAATGGGACGGTACCTTGGACGGGGCGGATCGGATCCCGGTGGGAGAAACGAGACATTTTGTGCAGCGCGTGTTTTTCATGTTTGATCGGTATAAAGAGATTTACTGACGTCGCCGGTCGCTGTGGCCGAGTCGAAAGTTGGAGGGGGTTCCGGGGGTGCACCGGAATGTGCGGGAGTTTCTAGAAGTTCTTCGCCGGGAGGGCGAACTGCTTGAGATTGAGGAGCCGGTGGATCCCTACCTGGAAGCGGCGGAGATCCACCGCCAAGTGATCGCCCAGGGAGGGCGGGCATTGTATTTTCATCGCGTCAAAGGCAGTCCTTTTCCTCTGGTAACGAACCTTTTCGGGACAGCCCGGAGGGTGGAACTTGCCTTTGGTAGCCGGCCGGAGCGGCTCGTTCGCGAGATGGCCTCGGCGGCGGAAGAACTGCTCCCCCCGCGGTGGAGCGCATTGTGGGGGCGCCGGGGACTTCTGAAGGAGGTGGCCCGGGCAGGAGTGAGGCGATCCCGGGACCTTCCCGTGGCCCAAGTGGTGGAGTCCCCGCCCGGGCTCACGAAGTTACCGGCCTTGACCTGTTGGCCCGAGGACGGTGGCCCCTTTCTCACGCAACCGTTGGTGTATACGGAGCACCCGGATACCGGGCGGCACAATCTGGGGATGTACCGGGTTCAGATTTTCGATGATGACACGGCAGGTATGCACTGGCAGATTCACAAAGGTGGGGGCTTTCATTACCATGTGGCCGAGTCCCGGGGTGAGGCTTTGCCTGTGACGGTATTCCTGGGAGGCCCTCCGGCCCTGACGGCTGCTGCGGTGGCCCCTCTACCCGAGGTTGTGCCCGAATTGTTGCTGGCCTCGTTAATTCTCGGGGACAAGATCCCCCTGGGGCGATGGCCGGGGTGGGACCACCCGTTGATCGCCGAGGCGGAGTTTGCCATGATTGGCCGGGTACCTGCCGGGGTTCGGCGGTTGGAGGGGCCTTTTGGCGATCATTATGGATATTATTCCTTGGCTCATCCTTTCCCGGTGTTTCAGGTCGAGGCGGTTTTGCACCGCCGGGACGCCTTGTTTCCGGGGACAGTGGTGGGAAAACCTAAACAAGAAGATTATTTTCTCGGCGAGTTTTTGCAGCGGCTGTTGGCTCCTTTGTTTCCGTTGGCGATGCCCGGTGTAAAGGATCTCTGGACTTTCGCGGAGACGGGATTTCACCCCTTGTGTGCCGCTGTTGTGCGGGATAGTTACGAGGGAGAAGCATTGGTCCACGGTTTCCGGATTCTCGGCGAGGGACAACTCTCGTTGACAAAATGCTTGTTTTTGACCGATCAGGCGGTGGATGTCCGGGATTATCGCCAAGTATTCCAGGCGGTGCTGGAGAGGATGGATCCGGCCAGAGATCTTTACGTAATTCCAGATACGCCGATGGATACTTTGGATTATACCGGGGGGCGCCTGAATCACGGCAGTAAATCTCTCTGGATTGGCACGGGAAAACCTCGCAGAGTTCTGCCCGGTTCCCTCCGTGGTACTCTGCCTTCATATCTCGGAGATGTAAAGGTCTTTCTTCCTGGTGTAATATTCATTGAAGTGGAATCCTTCGAACAAAATCCGACTCTCGGGAGCAAGGTGGCACTGGAGAAAGAGCTGGCCGATTGGCCGGTGGTGGTTCTGGTGGACGACGTCAAAGAAATACGGGATGGGACGACGGGGTTATGGACGTGGTTCACCCGGTTTGACCCGGCCCGGGACTTGTATGCCCGAACGCGACCGGGAAGACACCGGCCGGCGTACCAGTTTCCCCTGGTCATCGATGCCCGAATGAAGCCGGGTTACCCGGGCCAGGTGGAACCGGATCCCGGGGTGGCCCAAAAGGTCGACCGAGAATGGGGACGGGTAGTGGCGGCGGCGGTTCGGCGGTAGGGCAGTCAGTTGAGATCAAGCCGGGGGCATTGTGAACGAAAGAGGGGAGGGAGCCGGCGGTGGAAGGGCTCGTTGCGGGGATCGATGTGGGCGGGACCCGAGTCAAGGCGGGGCTCGTGTTCTGGGATGGGACGGTTGTGGCTCGTGGGCAGTGGCCAACGGAGGCCAGGCGGGGGCCTGAGTGGGTGATGCGGAGGTTGGGAAGAGAAGTGAGGGCCCTGGCGGTGCAGGCGGGGGTGGAATGGAGGGATGTGGTCGGCGTTGGCGCAGCTTGGCCGGCTTTTCTCGATTTAGAGAGCGGATGGATGGAAGAAGCGGTGAATTTGCACTGGAAGAACGTTCCGATTCGGGATTTGATGGAACGGGAACTGGGCAAACCGGTCGTCCTGGACAATGATGGCAACGCCGCGGCCTTGGGAGAGACGTGGATCGGGGCTGGGAAAGGGGCTGCCTCGGTCCTGTGCGTGACGGTTGGCACAGGGATCGGGGGCGGTATCGTGTGGGAGGGGAGGGTTTACCGAGGGGCCCTGGCCATGGCCGGTGAAATTGGCCATCTGCCTATGAAACCGGACGGCGAGTCGTGTACCTGTGGAAGTCGCGGATGTTTGGAGACCCTGTCTTCGGCTACGGCACTGGTTCGCGAAAGCCGGCGTCGGGGTTTGATCGGCCCGTCGGGCTCCCTGACGGTGGAGGATATCTTCGCCCTGGTTCGACAAGGGGATGAGCGGGCCTCGGAGGTGGTTCGAGAAGCCACCTTCTGGTTGGGGAGAGGGCTGGCTGCTGCCGCCGATTTGTTGAGTCCCGATGTGATTGTGGTGGGGGGAGGGGTGGCCAAGGCTGGAGATCTGTGGTTTGTACCTCTTGATGAAGCCTTTCGGAGTTGGGTGCTGCCTCGGGTGGCGAGACATTGCCGATTATCTCCAGCTTTTTTGGGGGAGGATGCCGGCATCCTGGGAGCGGCGAAGCTCGCTTGGCAATCTTTCACAGAGGCCCGAGAGGCGACGAGCTGAAGGGTTATTGTCGAGTGGCCGGTTTTTCCTTCAGATCCAGGTCGGCCCCCAAGCATCCGACGATGTTCCCCAATTCCCCGTAGATGGGGACGGCGATGGTAATGGTAGGCCGATGGCTAATGGCGGATACATATGGTTCTGATATATAGACGTTGCCGCCCATGGCCTGGATCCACCACTGCCTCTCCTTGGCGTTGACGAGGCCGGCCGGAGGTTCGGAGAACACAAACGATCCATCCGGGCTGTTCGACCAAATCGCCTCAAAATCAGGTTGTTGCCGGAGAAAGGTTTGTAAGCGGCGCCGGTGAGACTCCGGTCTCATTCCTTTGATTTCCGGTTCCTGGCTCAGGTTGATCAACAATTCTCGGCAGGCATTGAGCCGGTGCGTATCAATGGTTAAGGGATCGTTTTGCATCCACCCGGCAATGGCGTCAAAAGCCCGGATCAAGTTTTCAGAGGTCTCCTGCAGGTGATTGCCCAGGGTGCGCAGTGCCTCAATGTGTCGCCCCTGTTGGTTCATATCCTTAAGAACGGAGCCCACGTCTGCAATGACCGCTTCGATGGCCGAGGCCGCCTGGGCGGTTTTATGGTCAGTTTGGGTTGTTAATGCGGACTGGCGGCGGCTCGCTTCGGAGGTGGCGACGGCCCAGTGGTTCACCTGGGAGAAAGGATCCGCCAGGGCGCCGATGCGTTTGATGACTGCGGTGACTTGATCGACCCCGTTGTTGACCGCGGTTTCCCCGGAGTTCGCAGCCTGGAGCATGGCCTGCATGTCCTTTCTCAATTGATCGAGAATGTCTGACGAGCGGGCGACGGCTGTCCGGCCTTGCTCAGCGAGTTTCCTGATTTCAGCGGCCACCACAGCAAATCCTTTTCCCTGGTCAGCCGCCCGGGCAGCCTCGATGCCGGCGTTCAATGCCAAAAGCGTCGTTTGGGAGACAGTTTTCTGAATGATATGGTGGATTTCTTGTATCTGTTCGGACTGGCGGACAAAATCTTGGACATGGGCGCGAATCTCTCGCACTTTTGCTTTGACATCTTCCATCGCTCGTTCGGTCAGGGACAAAGAAGAGACCACTTCCTGTAGGAGCTGGTGGGCGGTGTCACTCTGCTGGCGAATATGGTCGACAGAGGTGGTGATGGAATCTGCAGCTGCGGATACCTCCCGGGTCGATGCCGCCGTTTCCTGAAGTTCCGCCAACGCGTGTTGGCCTTGAGAATACATAGCAGCCTGTAGGCGCAAAGTGTTTTCGGCGATTCGATGCAAATCGTCCGTGCAGGCGTCTACTTGTCTAACTACGGCGGCCAGGCGGTCAGCTGCCACCCGGGACGCGTACACGAAGCTCTGAAGCTTCTCCGAACGGTCCGGGTCGAGGTTTTCTTTTTGTGCCCGACGGCTTTTTTTCCACATAGTCACTCCCCCTCACCCTGCGTCTACGCTGTATCATATTTCACATTCTATGCGGGACAGCCATCTGGGACAAGGGGTTATGTTATAGAAACTAACACAAAAAAGTAAAAAACCGCACGTTATTCCGCACGGTTCTTGATCGTCACATTCGTCATGGCTTTCTGTGGTGCGTTTATTGGCGCCAATCCTGTTGTCACTTGAAGCAAGTCCAGTGTCAAATGGGGTCCCGTTTTGCACCTAGTTGAGATGCGGTGGAGCGTCTATGGCGCTAATCCTGTCGCAACTTGAAGCAATGTTTGCTTGTCGGTGTTGGTCGCAATGTCAAACCGGATCCCGTTCTCCACCCAGATGAGATGTAGCAGGTTATCGCTCCCCCGCTGGAAGACCGCTGCTTGTCCATGTACCGTCGTCTGCTCCTGGGGATACGGCGAGACCGGCAACGGCGAAGCGGCGTTCGGCTCTAGAGGCTGTTGCGCGATGATTAGAATGGCATCGTCCGGCCCCTGATAAGTCCACCGCACGCCCACCGGAGGTTTCCCTCCATTCGGAGCGGCCGTAGCTGATGCGAATTCCACGACCGGTACATACCCCGCCGGGATGAACGACGGTTGATAGGGCGTCCATCGGATGGCCCGGGCGCTCGGAAGCACAATCTGGCTTTTGTCTTGCTGATTGAGTCCGACCACCGAACCCGAACTAGGCTCTGAGGGCTTTCCTTGTGTAGAAGGGGCCGGTGCCTCATTCGTGGCAGATGGCTGGCCTTCCTTTGACGGAGACCCCGAAGCGCCTGGATTGTCAGTTGATAAAGTCCCCCGGGCACCTCCCATGGCTAAAGCTCCCTTGCTAACCGAACCACTGTCCCCCACACGGTGTCCCGGGGACCCGCCGGGGGCATCTCCCGCTCCTTGTTGAGAAACCCCAGCCTTTTCCGGGGATTGCGTTCCAAGACCCGGAGTTGCCTGTGTACTCCCCGGTTTTGTTGGGTTCGGTGTGACCGGCGCGCGTGTAGTCCCCGGAGGTGCATTGTAGGCCACCGAAGGGTTCCGAAACGTCCCGTCCAAGTGGGGTACTGACACCATCGCGATGAGGCCGGCCGCCGCGGCAGCGGAGATGCCGGTGACGATGTACCGTTTTGTCCTTCGTTGTTGTTGCTTGCGCTCGATTCGCCCAACGATGGATTCGGCGGGGGGAACCTCAATCTCGTTGAACATGCGATCGAAGGCGCGGCGGATCTCCTTTTCAAAGTCGTTCATCAGTCACACTCACCTCCCGCACCGACAACGACGACCGGTCATGTTCCAAAATCTGCTTTAAGGCGTTCTTGGCCCGATGCAACCGGGATTTCACAACGCCGACGGGAACTTGGAGCATATCCGCCATTTCATCGTACTTGTAATCGTAATAAAAGCGCAGCACCAGTACGACGCGATGATCGTCCGAGAGCTGGTTCAGCGCCCGAATTAACTCATCAGCGTCCGCTCTCTGGAAGAAAACTTCCTCAGGTCCATCTGTTCTCGTACTCTCTTCCGTTCCCTCTACTTCATAGACGTTTTCCGATGAGATTTCGTTCCATCGTTGTCGGCGGCGCACCAGGTCGATTGCCGTGTGATGAACAATTTTTGTGGCCCACGCGCCTAAACGGTCCGGTTCCCGAAGGGTTTTGATCTGACGCCAGATCTTAATCCACGCTTCTTGAACCACGTCTTGGGCGAGATGAGTGTCCCGAACGACCATGTATGCGTGGCGGTACATCTTGTCCCACAGTTCCTCGAAAACTTGCCGCTCGTCATCGTGGGATCCAAACAACCGGTTCCATACGTGCACGGGCCATCGACCCCACTTTACCGCAACGAATGTCCTGCGAGTCTCAATACCTTCCTCATGATAGCATAATAAATTGCGTTTCGCACGTAGAGAATGGGAATGTTAGGAAACGGGCCTGATGGCCGCCGCTTCATCCTGATTATCGGCCGGTCTCCGGCTGTTCCCTGGATTTCTCGGACTGAGGCACCCCGCCCGGCATGCCGAAGGCGACGAGAGTCCCCAGAATCCCCGCGACGAGGAGCACCCAAAAGGTCGAGTGGATGCTGTGGGCCAGGGCGTCGCTCAGAACCCGCAAATCACCGGGGGGTAACCCTGCCCGGCGCACGGGGTCGAGCAAAAGATTGGTTACCGAAATCGGGTCCGCCGTTTCGTATTTCCGGGCGATGGGCGTGGCCGACAACGCTCGGCTCAGACCGGCGTTCACCACGGTTCCCATCACCGCGACCCCCAAGGTGCTGCCGAGAATTCGCGCGAACATGTTGGCCCCCGTGGCAATCCCCCGTTGCTGCCAGGGCACACTGGTCTGAATGGCCACAATTTGGGTCGTGGAAGCGAGGCCTAACCCGACCCCGAGAACGAGGCTAAAGGCGGCCATGTGCCACGGGGGAGTCGATGGCGAGATGGTCAGATACAAAATTGCCCCTAAGGTGCAGAACAACAGGCCCGCCACTTCCAAGGCCCGGTATCCCCAGCGCCAGATCAGTTTTCCGGACAGCGTCGAGGCCACCGGCCAGCCAATGGACACTGTCACGATTGTTCCCCCGGCGACGATGGCCGAGGTGCCAAGTACCCCTTGGGCGAAGGTCGGCAAAAAAGACGAAGCGCCCAGGGTGATGCCGCCGGTGATCACCGCGGCGATGTTGCCTGCGGCGATGACCGGGCGGCGCAACAAAGACAGCGGCAGCATCGGTTCTTGGGCCTCGGTCTCAATCCATATGAACAAAGCCATACACAGGGCGGAGACGGCGAACAATCCCAGGACCTTGCCAGAAGTCCAAGGCCAGGCTACACCCCCTTGGAGCAGCGCCGTCAGCAGGGCGCTGATGCCGATCAGCAGGGTCATTGCCCCAAGATAATCGATCTGATGGCCCCGGCGCTCGACCTTCTCGTGCAGAAACAGAGCGATCCCGATGATCGTCAGAATCCCGAGGGGGACGTTGAGTTCAAAAATCCACGGCCATCCGATAGTCTGGACCAACAGACCTCCCAGCGCCGGGCCCACAATAGCTGCGATGGCCCACATGCTGCTCAAAAGCCCCTGAACCTTCGCCCGTTCCGGCCCAGGGTACAGATCTCCGATAATCGTCGTGGCTATGGGCTGTACGGCACCTGCCCCCAATCCCTGCAGAGCTCGAAAGGCGATAAGTGTCGGCATGGAGTCCGCCAAACCGCACAGCGCCGAGCCAATGACGAATAACCCCGTCCCGACGGCAAATACCGGTTTTCTCCCGTAAAGGTCGGCGAGCTTTCCGTAAATCGGAATCGATGCGGCCTGGGTGAGTAAGAAAATCGAGAAAACCCAAGTGAATTGAGAAAACCCGCCCAGCTTTCCAACGATGGTGGGCATAGCCGTGGCCACGATGGTGGCCTCCATCGCGGACAGAAACATCGCGGCCATCAGGCATACGGTGACCCATTTCCGATTGGTCTGCTTCATTTCCGATCATCTCCCCGAACAAGCTGCTTTCCACCTATCGATCCACCATTACATCATCAAGGGTTTATTACGGACTGATCCCCCGGCCAGCCACATCCCAAATCATCGAGTCGGTCAAATATTCCACTGGTGCCCGGTCGTCTGTCAGTACCACTGCCCGCTTCAGTTGTTCCGGGGTGGGTCTCCACAGGTGCGCCAAGGCTTCCCGGGCGATGGACGACACCGGAGACCGCCCCATCCCGAGGGCCCGAAGGGCTTCGGTGGGGAGGGGGCTGCGCCCCGCTATCACAAGGTAATTGTAACTATCCGGCACCCGAATCACCACAAAATGGGGAAAGACCTCTTGAACGGTCTTCAGCAGGGACAGAAGAAGGGGAGAATCTGGGCTGACTGCGTTTACATTAAAGGCCATCACGCCCCGGGTGGTTAGGTGATCGGCCAGGATGGAAAAAAACTCCTTGGTCGCCAGATGAAACGGAATGTAGATCTGCTGGCTGTATGCGTCCACCACGGCAAAATCCCAAGTGTGCTGAGAAGCCGTGACAAAAGCCCGGCCATCCGCCACCCGGATGGGCGTTCGCGCGGGGTTCAGGCCAAAATACCGCGGCCCGAGCTTCGCCACCACCGGGTCGATCTCCACCCCTTCCAGACGGAGCCCTGGGAACGACCCCTGGTCGTAGTGGTCGATGAGATGCAGAATGGTCCCGCCCGCTGCACCGATGACCACCCCCTCCATGCGGTCGGAAGAAGGATTTCCGGACAAGTACGGAAGGAGGGTCATATAACTGTAGTAATCCCGGGGCACAAGGGCATCTCCCGGACGCCGCAAGGACTGGACCCCTCCGCCCTCGTTATAAATGAGCGCCGTCGATCCGTCTGGGAGAGCCGCTACTTGGACGTACTGATACTCCGTCTCTGTTTCGAATAAAAGTCCCTGAACCGGTTTGACCGCCCGGGGACCTCCCAAAGCGGTCACCAAGGGAACGAGTAACAATAACCACGACCACCACCAGCGGCGGGGGGACACGGCGGTGAGCCCCATCGCGGCGGAGACGATCAGGGCGCCAGAGGTGAGCACAATGGTCATGTGAGTACCGAGGCGGGGGATCAACACGAAAGCGGTGACAAAAGTTCCGGCGATACTCCCCACCGTGGACCATGCGTAAAGAGCCCCGGCCACCTTGCCCAGGTCGCTCACATCTCTGCCCGAAAGTCGCAGCACAAAGGGACTGACCGTAGCCAGGAGAAACACCGGGGGTGCAAACATGATCAAGATGCCGAAAAACGAAAAAACAATAATGTGAATGGGCGTTCCTGTAATTCCAGCCTGGAGTTGATGGAATACCCACGGGCCCGTCCAAGGGATGGCACAGGCCAGGAGTCCCGCCATTCCTACGGCGGCAAATAACAAGGACCACCGAGGATAGCGGTCTGCCAGTCGGCCACCCAACCAATACCCCAGGGACAGTGCGATCATAATCAAACCGATAATGTTCGCCCATACAATTTGGGATGTGCCAAAAAATGGCGCGGCAAAACGGGAAGCGGCCATCTCCAAAGTCATGACCGCGGCTCCGGTGACGAACACGAAGGCATACAACCAGGGATGTGGCTTCATCGATTTTCGTGGATCCTCCACTTCGAATATGTCTTATTTAATATCGATTGTATCATTGAACAGGGCGTCCGGGAATCGGACCGGGCGCTGTGGGGAGCCGATCGGCTCTCTGGGCTTTTTGTCGGCAGCAGAGAGGTTTGGCATTGTTTCGGCAAATCGTGTAGGATAAAGATGTACCACTCATTCTGCTTACATAGGAGGGATTCCAATGGCACATCAATTACCGCCTCTGCCATATGCTTTCAACGCCTTGGAGCCGTACATCGATGCCCTCACCATGGAGATTCACCACGATCGCCACCATGGTACCTACGTGAATAACCTCAACGCAGCGCTGGAAGGTCACGCAGACCTGGAAGCCAAGAGCATCGAGGACCTGCTTCGCGGGATCAACAGTGTTCCCGAAAACATTCGTACCGCTGTCCGGAACAACGGAGGCGGACATGCGAATCATAGCATGTTTTGGGAGATCATGAAACCAGGCGGTGGCGGCCAGCCGACCGGAGCCCTGGCGGACGCGATCAACAGCACCTTTGGAAGTTTCGATTCCTTCAAGGATCAGTTTTCTAAAGCGGCGGCAGGCCGTTTTGGCAGCGGTTGGGCTTGGCTCGTCATGAAACCGGGCGGGAAGCTGGAGATCACCAGCACCCCGAACCAGGACAGCCCGTACATGGACGGAGATTATCCGATCTTGGGACTGGACGTATGGGAGCACGCCTACTATCTCAAGTATCAGAACAAACGGCCCGAATACATCGCCGCTTGGTGGAATGTGGTGAATTGGGACGCTGTGGCAAAGCGGTTCGCGGAGGCCAAAGCCTGACCCCGATCACCGGATCTCATTGCCGGGCAACGGTTCTGCAAGGGGCCGAGCCCGGCTTTTTCTTGCCAGTCAAGCACAACCACGGTATAATACGCATAAGAATAATTCAAGCTCGTTCGTTTCGTAGGCCACACGAACGAACAGAGCAGGAGGTGATCCCGTGCAGTACATTTGCTTGGAATGCGGCCAATTTTATGAAGGAGACGAAGTAGAAAGGGAGTTTAACATCTGCCCTGACTGTCATCGCCGATTGGATGACGATGAGGGGCGCAGTCAGGATCGAAGTTAACCTCCTCGCCGGGCCGGGCGGGGAGGTTGTTTATTGGACGGAGCGTTCATGGGCAAACCCGTTTTTCTCACCCTTTCCTTAACCCCGTCAAGTCCGCCGTATAGGCATCTAAAGGATCGCCTTCCGGCGTCACGAACTCGAACAACACGGTCGATGTTCCCGAGTCCCCCCCTGAAGTTCCCGTCTTTCCCAGGACGTCCACGGTATTCAGCCGCACTTCCTGAAAGCCTGCCTCGGTGGGTTTTACCTTGACCACCACCTGCTTGTCCAACCGCGTCACGCTTTGAACCTGTCCGTAGAGAATCAGAAGGCTGATGTGGTCTCCCCGGGTATCTTGAAGGGGAAGGTTTTTCCCCCGGGTTGCGTCGCTTTCAGGAGTCGTGACGATTCCCAGCCCGTAGAGCAACTGTTGGGAGGCCGCCAACCCACCGGTGTACACAAAAGCGCGATGGGCCGCCAGTTCCACCAGCTTCTCCACTCCGCTGTATTTTCCACCGAAATAGGTGCTGTGCCAAACTCCGGAATACCCCGGTCGCCGCCACTGAGTGTTTGTCACCACCGCGTCAAAAGGCAACCGTGCTCCTCGGCGCATGACTTGATCGACGGGGGTGATGGGGTGGGTGGCGGTGAAAATCTCGACTTCACGATCGATGTCTGAAAGAGGCCGTGTAACGGGCGTATCGGGTTCAAGGGCCGAAAGCCTTTTTTGCAGTTCGGCCACTTGTTGTTTCAGGCGGGCGTTTTCCGCCTGGATGGGATCGGCGGCCGGTACGGGGGGATCGACCGTCGACGATGTGGGGCCGCATCCCGCTAGTCCTGCCATAAAAGCTACGGCCATCGCAACCAGGATGCCTCGTTGCCGTTGGCTGCGCCACAATAGCCGCATGCGCTTCCCGCCTCTTCACAGAAGATTTTTCTAAACAATAGACGGAGCAACCCTTTATTTCGTTACATCTCGGCATTGGCCACACACACCAAAAACTTCGAATCGGTGACTTTGCACGAGAAAGCCTTCCGGAGCGGGCACAGTCAACTCCATGGGACAGGCTTCGATGGGAATCGTGGCTCCGCATCGAGTGCAGATAAAATGGTGATGATGGGGATCGGCGCACCGGATTCGAAACCTGGCACTTCCGTCTTCAAACATCGATTCTTCAATAATGTGCTCGTCCCGGAGCATTCTCAGGTTGCGATAAATGGTGTCGTAGCTGATATGGGGATACTGTTCCTGCACTTGGTCGATCAGTTCTTTCGCTGACATGTACCGGTTTTCGGTCAAAAGGATGTGCAGGATCATCTTGCGTTGACCGGTCAACTTCAATCCCTGTTTTCGCAGTTGGTCCAAATAACTTTGGCTTTGCACGGCCGATCCCGTCCTTTCCCTCTGTTGTCCACGCTGCCGGCCGTTGAGAAACGTCCGATGCCGTAAGCGGTCAAAAAATGATTGTATGCAGCCTCAAGATCGGAATGATTACGAAAAACGGCTCTCCGGGTTTTTGACCGTCTTTCCCCACCCATATTATACTCGGTGTACGGCAATAATCGAAATGATTACGGAATAGGAGGGCGCGTTATGGGCGGACGCATTCACCGAATTTCGGTTTTCGCTATCGTTCTTTTGTCTCTTTTCCTCGCGGCATGCGGACAAGGGCCATCCCCATCCGGACAGACCGGGGGTGCGGGCGAGCCTGCTTCGTCTGGGGCGTTGGGGGTGGTCACGAGCATTACGCCCATCGCGGACATGATCCGGCAGGTAGGCGGCGACCGGGTTCACGCGACGGCATTGGTGCCGCCGGGAGCCGATCCCCACGATTACTCCCCGACCCCTGCTGACGTGCGGACGGTATCCCAGGCGAAGTTGTTTGTGGCAAACGGCCTTGGAGAGGAGACTTACATTCAGAAGCTGATTCAAAGCAGTGGGCGGTCGGATTTGAAAATCATCACATTGTCCGACGGATTGCCGGTTTTGGGCCAGGGAGAAGGAGGGACCGGGAATCCGCATATGTGGCTCGATCCGAACTATGCCGTCAAATATACCGAGAAGATCCGGGACGCGCTGATCGAGGTGGATCCGGCGGGGGCTGCGGAATACCGGAGCCGGGCCCAAACTTACATCGGTCAACTTCAGGATCTCGACAAGTGGATCCGCTCCGAGATCGCGCAGATCCCGGCAGACAGGCGAACGATGGTCGTGTTCCACGATGCGTGGCCGTATTTCTGTAAAGAATACGGGTTGGAACAGGTGTACCTGGCTGGTTCATCCGGGGCGGAACCTTCTCCACGGGATTATGCGAAGATTGTTCAAACGGTCAGGGACCGCCACGTGCCGGCGGTGTTCGGGGAAGCTGGCTTTAATCCCAAGCTGATCTCCCGGCTTGCGGAGGATACGGGCGTACGGTTTGTGGATAATTTGTTGGATGATACGGTGGGCGGCCCGGGATCGGCCACGTATATCGATATGATGAAATTTGATGTCCAGACGATCGTCAGCGCTTTGAAAGGGTCTTCGTCGTGAAAGGGGGCGGCGGGATGAGTGCCATCGTCCGGCTGGAGAATGTACATGCCGCGTACGGCCAGGAACCCATCTTGACGGACGTTGCGGCGGAGGCGGCGGCCGGGGAACGCGTTGCTGTAGTGGGGCCGAATGGCGCCGGAAAGAGTACGCTGTTGAAGGTTTTGTTGGGCTTAGTTCCTCATGTGATCGGCCATGTGGAAGTCGCCGGCCAGTCGGTGACACCCGGACATCCACCCAGCGGTGCCGCCTATGTCCCGCAGTCCCAGGTCATGGGGTTGGATATGCCCGTCACCGTCTGGGATGTGGCGGCAATGGGGCTCCTGCGCCGGGGATTTTGGCCCAAAAAACCGGGCCCGAAAGAGAGAGCGGAGGTGGAACGGGCCCTTGTGGCTGTAGACATGCTGGAATGGCGAGAAGAGTTGTTCGGGAATCTGTCCGGTGGGCAACGCCAGAGGGTGCTCATCGCCCGGGCCCTCATTCGGAATGCGCCGGTGTGGCTGCTGGATGAGCCCGTGACCGGTTTGGATGCTCCGACCCAAGAGGTCATCGAGCACCTGATCGACGGCCTTCGCACGGACGGGGTTGCCATCATTCAAGTGACTCATGATCTGGAACCCGCCCGACTCAGGCAGTTTGACCAGGTGTGGTGCATCAACCGGCGGTTGGTCGGCAGAGGCAGTTTTGATGAGGTGCAAAAGCGGGGGATCTTGGCGGATACCTTCGGCGTTCCCGTCGGGAAACGGCCCGAGGGCAAGGAAGGGGGCGGCGCCGATGTTCCTTCTGGCGCCCTTTCAGTTTGATTTTATGTGGCGCGCCTTAATCGGGTCTGTGGCCGTGGGTGTGTTGGCCGCCTTGCTCGGGGTGTTCGTGGTGCTCCGGGGAATGTCCTTTATCGGGGAAGGTCTTGCTCATGGATCCCTGGGCGGCCTCGCCCTGGCCTACGCCTTGGGGTGGAATCTGTATGCGTTTGGCAGTGTGTACACCGTTGGCTTGGCCTTGTTGATCGCTTGGATCGGCCGGCGTCGGCGCACGCGGATGGATACGGCGGTAGGCATCGTTTTTTCCGGGTCGCTCGCCTTGGGGGTACTGTTGATCAGCACGATCAAATGGTATACGACAGATCTTTCCGCCTATCTGTTCGGCGATGTCCTCGCCCTCCGCACCCAAGATTTAGTGGCCGTCGTGGTGGTTTTGTTCCTGGTGACGGGGTTTATGTTGCTGTTTTACCGGCGGATGGTGTTTTTATCCTTCGACCCCGAGGGGGCCCAGGCGACAGGACTGCCGACCACCTGGCTGAACAACGCATTCTTAGCTCTGATCGGCATTGGAGTGGTGGCTGCCATGCAGACGGTGGGGGTGATCCTAGTCACGGCCCTTCTGGTCATCCCGGCGGCCACGGCTTGGCAGGTGGCCCGCAGTATGGTGCAGATGACCGCCATTGCCGTGGCGGTGGCGTTGGTCAGCGCCCTGGTCGGGCTCTATGCCTCCTACTATCTGAATGTCGCTTCCGGGGCGTCCATCGTTCTCGCGGCGGCTTTCATCTACGGTCTGGTGTCTCTGGTGTCCGGACGAAGGGTGGGGTGGCGGCGGTCTCTGGGGATGGGGGCCCGGGGATAGGAAATCCTTCTTATGGCTGCGGTGATGGAGGGTTTCCCGGGTTGGCCGACTCCCACCGTCTGACTGGGCCACTGTGGTACAATACCCTTGTCAATGACAGGGGGTGGGGGATGTGCGGGTGTCATTATTTGTCACCTGCTTAGTAGACAGTTTGTTTCCGGAGGTCGGTGTGAGCACCGTCCGGCTGTTGCGCCGGCTCGGGGCGGAGGTGGATTTTCCGGAGAATCAAATCTGTTGCGGGCAGCCCGCTTTTAACGCCGGTTACCATCCCGAGGCCCGGGCCGTGGCCGAAGGCTGGTTAGACGCGTTTTCATCCAGCGATTATATTGTGAGTCCCTCCGGCTCCTGCGGGGGCATGGTGGTTCACGGATACGAAGAGTTATTTGCCGATGATCCAACCCGGCTCGCCCAGGCCCGGGAGGTCCGCGGAAAAGTCTATGAACTGAGCCAGTTCATCGTCGAGGTCCTGGGGCTGGAGGATGTGGGTGCCCGGTATCCGGCCAGGGTCACGTACCATCCCTCTTGTCACGCCACCCGACTCATGGGGGTTGGCGACGCCCCGGTGCGCCTGTTGCGCCGCGTTAAAGACCTCGAATTTGTGGAGCTCCCTTTTGCCGAAGAGTGCTGCGGCTTTGGGGGGACTTTTTCGGTCAAGATGGGGGATGTTTCCACGGCCATCGTTTCGGACAAGATCCGGCATATTCAAGAAACCGGAGCTGATCTCGTAGTGGGTACAGATATGGGCTGTCTCATGAACATCGAGGGCCGCCTCCGCCGAATCGGGTCCCCGGTGCGGGTCATGCATTTGGCACAACTGTTAGAGGAGGGAGTGCGATGACGGTGCATCCGGCGACCATGAAGGAGCGGGCGGCGGAAGCTCTGCATAATGATTTTCTCCGTGAAGCGGTCAAAATCACCACGGATAAGTTTTTTGCCGGGAAAGCTTTGGCTCAGCGATCACTCGGAGATTGGGAGGCCTGGAGGGAGCGGGGCCGGGCCATCCGCGCTCATGCGCTGGCTCATCTCGACTATTATCTCGGCCAATTGATCGACCAGGTGAAAAGCCGGGGAGGCAAAGTTCACCTGTGCGAAACGGCCGAGGATGCGGTTCAGGTCATTGTCGATATCGCCCGGGCCCGGAATGCCCGGTCGGTGATTAAGTCGAAGTCGATGGTGACCGAAGAAATCCAGCTCAACAAGGCTTTGGAAGCGATCGGGGTACGGGCGGTGGAGACAGATCTGGGGGAGTACATCATTCAACTGGCCCACGAAACGCCATCTCACATTATTGCACCGGCCATACATAAGACCAGGAAGGATGTCGCGGAACTGTTCAGCCAGGTGGCCGGGAAGCCGATCAAGGATGATACCGATACGCTGACCAATTTTGCCCGTCAAAAGTTGCGGGAGGAGTTTTTGACCGGGGATATCGGCATAACGGGATGTAATTTTGCCGTGGCGGAGACCGGCTCTGTCGCCTTGTTTACGAACGAGGGCAACGGACGGATGGTGACCACCCTGCCGCCGGTTCACGTGGTGGTGATGGGGATGGAACGGGTGGTGCCGACTTTTGAAGACCTCGAAGTGATGATGAATTTGCTGCCTCGCAGCGGCACCGGGCAAAAGTTGACCAGTTACGTGACGGTGATCACTGGTCCCCGGCGGGAGGGGGAGGTGGACGGCCCAGAGGAGTTCCACCTGGTCATCGTCGACAACGGGCGCAGCCGCATCCTCCGGGATCCGGAGTTTCGCGAAGCACTTCAATGTATTCGATGCGGCGCCTGTTTGAACGTCTGCCCGGTGTACCGGCAAATCGGCGGGCACGCCTACGGGTGGGTGTATCCGGGGCCCATCGGGGCCGTGATCACGCCGCTTTTGACCGATGATCTGGATCGGTGGGGGGACTTGCCTTATGCATCCTCTCTGTGTGCAGCCTGTGCCGAGGCTTGTCCGGTCAAGATTCCGCTTCACGATATGTTGGTGCGCCACCGGGTTCGTTATGTGGCCGCTGGGAAGACCCCGCCGGCGGAACGAATGGCCTTCCGCCTGTATAAACGGGCCTTCACAAGTCCCCGGCGCTATCGTCTGGCATTAAAAATGGCGGTTACTTTCCAGCGGCCACTTGTGAAAGACCGGCATCTTTCCGCCCGGCTTCCGGGGCTGGCGGGATGGACGGCGGGTCGGGATTTTCCCGCCGCGGCCCCGAAGCGGTTTCGGGATCTGTGGCCGGGACTGGCGGCTGAGGCCCGGCAGATGGGAGGGGCCGACCATGAGTGAGGAGAGATCCTTCGGCCGGACCGAAGAAGAACTGCGGTTTTTAGCCCGGGTTGCGAATGCCCTGGGGCGGGAGGTGGAGACCTCTCCGCCGGAACAACCTGTGCGAGGGGTGAGGGGGCTTCCCACACCCGAGGCAGCCGGGAATTCTCTGGAGCAGTTTCTCGCCAATTGGCGGGCCGTCGGTGGCGAGGCCGATGTGGTGAGGGCCCGGGAGGCGGCGGGACGGGTGGCGGAGATCGCACGGGAGTGGGGGGTGGGCCGGGTTGTGCGGTGGAACGACCCCCTGATTGATGAATTGGGACTGGATCCCGCGTTGCAGGCGGCGGGAATTTCCGTTTATGTGTGGAGGGCGGGGGCGAACCGGGATGAAGCGATCCGGGAGGTGGACCGGGCGGATCTCGGAGTGACCACGGTTCATTGGGTGGCGGCGGAACCGGGGAGCTTGGCGCTGCTCTCAGGTGGGGATACGCCCAGGGCCGTGAGCCTTCTGCCCCCCGCCCATCTCGCCGTGGTCCCGGCATCCCGAGTGGTTCCGGGTTTGACAGCCATTATGCGGGAGGCGGCTTTGCGCGGATTGTCGGCGTCTTTGAATTTTATCACGGGTCCCAGTCGAACGGCGGACATCGAGATGGAGTTGACCGTGGGTGTTCATGGCCCGGGCCGGGTTTACGCTTTACTAGTCGAGGACCGCTGATCTCGGCCCATGAACAAAGGGCCGGCGCCAAAAGGATTCACCCCGGCGCCGGCCAAATCTATCTTCTTCGTGTAAAGGATCCACCCCCCAACCGAACTTTGGGCGGAGAAGAAAACCCGTTCGATGGCTTGGATCCAGATGAGATCACGCCCGAGCCGGATCCGCTCCAAGATTTACCCGAGGATCCCGACGACGGTCGGGTCCTTGGATTGACTGAAGGACTGGGAGTCGGCGGCTGATCTGACCGCCGGGTGAATACTCCCACCCCGCCTACCGTTTTCGGAATTTCCAAAGAGGACTTTTTTGCGGCCGGGGGCCCCGTCGGCGGGTTTGGCGTATAATTCGGGGTGCGCTGATACCCCCGGTAATGGCCGAAATGCCCGCCTCCGAACTGCCAGCCGCCGCCGAAAATCCGATCCAAGGTCGACGCAAGCAAAAATCCTTGTAAAAACGAGGGATCATAGTTGTCTTTGACAAATTGCTTGTCATCGATTTCGATGATCGTGTCTTGAGGCTTGGCCGGGTCCTGCTGGAGATGAACCAGGTGATCCGGATAGACCAAAAACATCTCTTTCGTGGATTCCGGGGAGACGTCCTGGGGCTTTTCTTGTGCCTCCAGTTCTTTGGCTACCTCGGGAACCGATTTGTTCGCTGCGCGATAGACTTTTTGTAATGCCTGTCCTTGGTCCGCCGCCGACTGAAACTGATAGTTTTTCGAAACGTACGAGTCGAGGCCGCAACCGGCCAGAAGAACGGAAAAAGCCAGGGCCAAAAGGGCGAGCAGACGAAAAGATCGACGCTTTACCGTTCGTCCGTTCATGTGCCGGCAATGATCCTGGCGTCAAATTCTTCGGTAAACCGCCCCAGCCCAAACCAATATTTTCCGTTCTGCCATTCCACCCGGAACAGGCCACGATCGTCGCTTTGATGATTCCAAATATATACGGTGTCCCCGTGCACCAGATGCATGGGGCCATCCACCCAGGCCGGGGATTCCTGCTGGGATTCGAGATGGTAATCCACTCCGTCCAAATGTACCGTCTCGGGGATCTCTCCGATGTCGTCCAGCCTGCCATCCAAGGTTTCATACAGGCGGAAAACCAGTCCTTCCCCGCGGTCGATCACCAAATGGCGGTACGTGCGCCCGTCCCGGAGTACATAATGCATACTCTGGATGGCGTTGAAGGCGGCGGCGGCTTCGACGATGTACTCGGTCAGTTCCACCTGAACAACGTCCCCGGGCCTTAAAGTGAACCACGTTTTTTGCACCACCGGAGGATGAGGGTCCCGGGCGCGAATCAGATCGGTCACCCTTTTCCACAAGGACATAGGCGTTCCTCCTTTACATGGATCCCATCAGGATCACGGCGCCAACGACGTGCAGGGATCCGGACAGTAAGGCGCTGGGCATGTGGTTCTCCGCAATGTTTTTGCTCATGTCGATCCCGGCGGCCCGTTTCATCACCAGATCAAATAGCCACTGGACGATCAAGAGCAGCACGAAAGCGTACGCGGAGATCACCACCGCATCCCATACGACCTGGCTGATCATCATGGACCGGGAAATGATCAGCGCATGGGCGAGAAGTTTTAACACGAAGCGCAAAGCGACGGCGGTATGCCCCCGCCGGATCAATTCAAAATCGTTGTATTGCGTCAGGGCCACATCGACCGCCATGAGGATAACGAGGAGAAGAATGAAAAGCACAAACCAGAATCCCACCGTCAACAACTGGTGGATAGTCAGCGTCAACGGGACAATTCCCTCCTTAAGAAAACGGGGAGATGACCATCTCCCCGTTTTTCTGACACTGGTCCGGGTAGCCTTACGCCCCGCGGACGGTCACTCCGCTTTGTTTAACTTCGCTTTCAGAGCTGCCAACTCGTCCTCGACATCGGCATTACGGCGCAACTCATTGAACTCATCATCCAGGGAGCGCTCTTTTTTATACACTTCCCCGGAGGCTTCCGCCTCGGCCTCCAGTTGCAGAACCTTGTCCTCCATCCTCTGGAAACCGCGCATCGCATTATCACTGCCGATGCCGGACATCGCCTGGCTGATCTCTTTCTGAGCTTTTGCGGCTTGGGCCCGGGCCACCAGGGTGTCCCGTTTGTTCCGCATCTTGCCAATCTCTTCTTTCATCTCGGCGAGTTTTTCCCTGAGGGCGTCTGCGTTTGCTTTCGCCGTCTGATATTGGTTCTGAAAGTCCCTTGCCTTTGCTTCTTGTTCCCGTTTATCCGCCAGGGCCCGCCGGGCCAAATCGTCGTTTCCAGCCAGTACCGCCTCTTCCGCCTGTTTTGCCCGCTTTTCTGCGAGGCTCTGGGCTTCTTCGAATTGGGCCTTCAGTTTCTTTTCCACCGCGATGGCCTTGGCCACCGCTTCTTCAGCATCCTGCAGATCTTCTTCCATATCCCGCAGGTACTGATCCAGCAATTTCACCGGGTCTTCCACTCGATCGAGCATCGCGTTAATGTTGGCGAGACTGATATCCCGCAATCGTTTGAACAGGCCCATAAACGGCTGTTCTCCTCCTCTGTGGAGATTGTCGGAAACTGGCGAAAACCGCCGCCCCGTACTTCTATTATTATACCTGGCAATGCTGACACGAGACAAGGACATCTCCCCTGGTAGAAACTTTTCTTGTCGCACCAAGTGTCTTATATCTTCTGCCCGAGCTGTAACATGAGGTCAGCGCGCTTGTCCTTACTGTATTGGAGCCAGACGTAAAACCTGTTATACTTGTGTTATACATCAATGAACATCTTGTGTTTTTTTGAAAAAGGAGAGTGATCATCATGACCCAGGGGTTGACGATCCACAAAGGGCTTGAGGGAGTGACGGTGACCGACACCGAACTGGCCCTGGTCGACGGAGAACGGGGGCATCTGGTGTACCGGGGCTATTGGGCCAAGGATCTGGCTCTTCAATACACCTATGAACATGTCGCGTATTTGCTTTGGTTTGGAAAATTACCGACGGAAGCGGAGCTGGCGGATTTTCACGCGAAAATGGCGCAATATCGGATTTTGCCCGATTATCTGAAAACGATCATCGACGCCATCCCCGCCGGAGTGGACATGATGAGCGTGCTTCGCACGGCCGTTTCCGCGGTGGGAAATGAGTCCTACGGATGGCCGCCGACAGTCGAGCAGGCGATGGAATTGACAGCCAAAGTCCCCACGATCATCACCTACCGCTATAGTCGTCTAAACGGTCGGCAGCCTGCAGAGCCCCGGAAGGATCTCAGCCACACGGCCAATTACCTGTATATGCTCTTCGGTAAGGAGCCCCACCCGGCACACGTTGCGGCCCTCGACGCCTACCTTGTGCTGACGGCGGAGCACGGCATGAATGCCTCGACCTTTTCGGCCCGGGTGACCACTTCAACCCGTTCGGACATGGCTTCAGCCGTGACCACGGCCATCGGGACCATGAAGGGTCCACTTCACGGAGGTGCGCCATCGGAAGTGGACGAGACATTGGCGGCCATCGGCACCAAGGAAAACGCTGAGCCGTACTTGCGCAGCCTGTTGGAGCGCGGGGAGCGTTTGATGGGATTCGGACATCGGGTGTATAAAACCCGGGATCCCCGGGCCGAGGCTCTCTCCATCGTCGCTAAACGGGTGGCCGGGGATGACCCGTGGTTGGATCTGGCCGTTCACGTGGAAAATGTGGCCATTCGGCTGTTGGAAGAGTACAAACCCGGCCGCCGGCTGTACACGAACGTGGAATTCTACGCGGCCGCCGTGCTCCGGGCGGTGGGGCTCCCCAAGGAACTCTACACTCCGACCTTTACTCTCTCCCGGATGGCGGGCTGGACGGCCCACGTTCTGGAGCAGGCGGCAGACAATCGGTTGATCCGTCCCCAGTCGGTTTATACCGGTCCCATGCCGCGCTGAACTCGGAGGTTGGGGTCCGCCGGGATGAGCTCCCGGGAGCCTCAGAGCTTCGGTGAAAGATGGGCGCAGGGCCAGGGTCTATGATTCGGCGGGGCGCGGGGGAAGTCGCGGATCCGTCTCCCGGAGACGGGCGACTTCGTCATCGGCGAGGGCGCGGTAGCCTCCCGGAGGTAAAGAGGGGTCCAACTGCACGCCTCCGATGGCGACGCGTTTGAGATACAGAACGGGCTTCCCGAGGGCGGCGAACATGCGCTTGATCTGATGGAATTTGCCTTCTCGAAGGACGATCTCGACCTCGGATCGCTCTCCCGCGTTGAGGATTTGCAGATGGGCGGGAAGGGCGCGGTAGCCGTCGCGGAGGATCAGGCCCTGGGCGAAAGCGGCGATGTCTGCGTCGCTGACCCGGCCTTGCACTGTAGCGCGGTACGTTTTTGAAACATGGCGTTTGGGCGAGAGGATGGCGTGGGCCAGCTGCCCGTCATCGGTGATCAGCACAAACCCCTCGGTGTCGATGTCCAGACGGCCGGCGGGAAAAAGATGCGGAGTGCGGTCTGATTCATCGAGCAGGTCGATTACGGTGCGGTGCTTGGGGTCTATGACCGCGGAGACGACCCCGGGGGGCTTGTTCATCATCCAATAGTGAAGGCGCTGATAGTGAACGGGCTGCCCCGCGACACAGAGTACCTGTTGTCCGGGGTCAATGTGCAAGGAAGGATCCCGGACGACTCGCCCGTCCACCTCGATCAACCCAGACCTTGCCATTTTTTTGATGTCCCGGCGGGATCCCACGCCCATTTCCGCCAGAATGCGGTCTAATCGTTGTTTAGCCACCTTGATCTCCTTTCGGACATCTCTCTTTCAGATTGATTCGGCAGGTTCAGATTGATATGTAGTATACTGAAAAGGGATCTTACGGCGCAACGGGGTCCGGCAGAATGTTCAGCAGGAAAGTGAAGGTCAGACGGCGAATGAGATGATCAGGATCAAAGCGGCGGGGAGGATGAAAAGCGTGCCCGTACGCCACGCATTGGTGGAGATGAAAAAGGAAGATGTTCAGCAGGTCCGCGAATTGTTGGAAGGCGGTCGGATTCCCGAGGCGGTCAATGCCTTCATCCAGGCATTTCAGGCCGCCGAGGTGGGTTTCTCCATTCCCTGCGGACCCGGTTCGGTACGGGGGATCCTTCCGGTGCACCGGGGGACCGGTGCGGAAGATCTGTGCGGGACGGAGTACTTGGTGGTCGACCCGGGAGTCCCCGGGAACCAAGTGGAAGGGCGGCTGGAGTTTCACCCCGGGCTCGTGGTGGGTACCGAGTTTCGCCCGGAATTTCGCCTTTTGATTCTCACCTTGCAAGGGGGCGGAGAGTTGCGGTTCCGGGGAAGGGAATTGGTGCGGGTGTCGTGACGGAACTCCCCGGCCCGGCGCGCCGAGGTCCGAATGACCGGTTGGTAGGGATCCCCAAGGGGATGTGCCGACTGGATTCCTGATCAAGGGATTGAGGTGACACAATGGGCGGAACGTTTTCATTTCCTCAGATCTCGTTACCGGAAATGCTCCGCGATAGTGCGGAGCGTTTCTCCGGGCGGCCGGCGATTTCTTTTTACCATGTCACCCTGACCTATGAGCAAGTGTGGTGGATGGTCCAGCGGGCCGCGGTGGGTCTCGCTGCGGCTGGGGTTCGTAAAGGGGATCGCGTGGCGATCATGTTGCCCAACTGCCCTCATTATGTGATTGCGTACTACGCCGTTTTAGCTGTCGGAGGTGTTGTGGTCCAGGTCAACCCGATGTACACCGGGGCTGAGTTGGAACACCTGCTGGTGGACGCCGACCCAAAGGTGATCGTGGCTTATGAACCGCTGTGGGGGAAGGTCGAAGCGGTTTGGGAGAAAACCCACCTCGAGCGGGCGTATCTCGTTCAGTTTCCCGGCCCGGTGCAAACCCCGGCGACCGAACGGGTTCAACCCGTGGAGGCCCTTCTCGGGGCACAAGGCGACCCGCCGTCGGTGGCCATTTCTCCCGAGGACACGGCCGTTTTGCAGTACACCGGGGGAACAACAGGCTATTCCAAGGGGGCGATGTTGACCCATCGCAACCTGGTTGCTAACGTTCACCAATCATTGGCGGATTTTCGTGACGGTTTGCGGGACGGGGAAGAAGTGATTCTGCTCGTTCTGCCTCTGTTTCACGTGTACGGCATGACCGTGGGGATGAATTTGGGCATCGCTGTGGGGGCGAATCTGGTGATGTTGCCCCGTTTTCAGCTCGACGAGGTCCTGGACGCGATCAAGACGGCAAAGCCCACAATGTTTCCCGGTGTTCCCACGATGTATGTGGCGGTCAACAGCCATCCCAAGGCCCGGGAATACGGAATCGACTCGATTCGCATCTGCAACAGCGGGTCCGCACCGCTGCCGGTGGAGGTCCTTCGGGCTTTTGAAGAGAAAACCGGGGGGAAGATTCTCGAGGGTTACGGCTTGACTGAGGCGAGTCCGGTGACGCACACCAATCCGTATCATGGCGTGCGGAAAATTGGGAGTATCGGCCTGCCGGTAGCGGGAACCGAGGCGCGGATAGTGGATGTAGCCACCGGTCTACAGGAACTTCCGCCCGGGGAGCCCGGCGAATTGGTGGTGCGCGGTCCCCAGGTCATGAAAGGATATTGGAACCGGCCGGAGGAAACGGCCCAGGTCCTTCGGGACGGCTGGCTCCACACCGGGGATATCGCCACCCGAGATGACGACGGGTACTATTACATTGTCGATCGGAAGAAAGACATGATCATCGCCAGCGGCTTCAACGTCTATCCCCGGGAGGTGGAAGAGGTCCTCTACACCCACCCGGGCATCCAGGAGGCGGCTGTGGTGGGGGTGCCGGATCCGTACCGCGGGGAGACAGTCAAAGCCTACGTCGTGTGCAAGCCCGGGGTGACGTTGACCCGCGATGAGGTCATCGCGTTTTGCCGGGAGCGTATGGCTCACTATAAGGCTCCGACGGAAGTAGAATTTCGGGAAGAGCTACCGAAAAGTTCAGTGGGCAAGATCTTGCGGCGGGCCCTTCGGGACAGCCAACAATGATGGGTCATGGGTCGAATCTTTCCGAAATCCATCCCCCGGGGCCATTCGCGCAGGTTTGACCGGTGAGAAATCCGGCGAAACTAGGGACGAATCGGCCGGAAAAGTCGGTCCCGGCCGGGTTTTCGGGAAGGAGGTGGGCCAGTGACCAAGCAGGATTTGATCGCCAAGGTGGCGGAAAAATCGGGGTTGACCAAAAAAGCGGCGTCGGCGGCGGTGGATGCCGTCTTGGATACGATTCAGGAAGCGCTGCAGGCGGGGGAGAGTGTGGGGCTGACCGGATTTGGCAGTTTCGAGGTTCGGGAGCGTTCAGCCCGCACCGGCCGTAATCCGCAAACCGGGGAGACGATCGAGATCGCCGGTGGCAAGACGCCGGTGTTCCGGCCGGGCAAAACCCTGAAAGAGGCCGTCAAGAGTGCCTGAGTCCCAAACGGGCTTGGGTGAAGCGGGAAACCCCGCCAAGCCATAGTGTGTAGAAACTGCTGTGGTCTCCGGAGAGGGCGCGGTGTAACGCCGCGCCCCTCGTCACCTCAGGTCCACCTTTTTCTTTTCCAAGGCCAGTTCACCGGCCAGATGGTCCACGAACTGTCGGGCGCTGCGCCCGGAACGGCCGTTGTGCCGACGTTCCCACTGGAGGGCCAAACGTCGGAGGGAATCTTCTTCGATTTCGAGACCTGCCCGTTTGGCCATGTGGCCCACCATCTCCAAGAACAGTTCCTGGTCCGGGGACAGGAAGGACACCGTCAACCCGAAGCGGTCGGCCAAGGATAATTTTTCCTGGACCGTGTCCTCCAGATGCAGATCGTCCTCTTCGTCCCCCCGGGTTGGCCATCCCCGGTCGCTGAACCGTTCATTCACCAAGTGTCGTCGATTGGACGTGGCGTAGAGCAGTACATTGTTCGGACGCCGTTCCACACCTCCCTCCAGGAGCGTCTTGAGGTCTTTGTAAAAGGTCTCTCCTTCGCCGAAGGATAAGTCGTCAAAAAATAGGATAAATTTTTGTGGCCGGCGGCGCAACAGGCGGATGATGAGCGGGAAATCTCCCAGATCCCGCCGGGCCACTTCCACGAGCCGCAATCCCCGAGCGCCAAATTCATGAACCAGCGCTTTGACCAGGGAAGATTTTCCCGTTCCCCGGTCTCCGTAAAGAAGCACATTGTTCGCCGGAAGTCCCAGGACGAATTGTTCGGTGTTCTGCAGCACCTGTTTGCGTTGCCGCTCATATCCGACCAGATCTGCCAAGGTGATGGGATCGGGCTCGATGACGGGGACCAGCCTCCGGCTCGGCCCTTCCCATTTAAATACCCAGTGCCGAGCGGCCGGGCCGCTGCCCATGCTTCGGAATGCCCGGGTGAACAGATCGGCGAGGTCCGCCCAGTCTTCCGTCGTCTCCAGAGACCGGGCCACCTCGGTCAACCGGTCGCTGAGCCACTGATTTAACAGGGTGTCCCCCCGGGCGGTCGAGGCAGCCGAAGTAAAGTCCGGAGACAAGACCTCTGGCCTAAGGCCTAAAGATTCGAGGAGCGGAGCGGGATCCAAATGGTACAAAGGGCGCAGTCGCCTCAGATCTGCCGCGAGGCCACCTTGAAGCGCCCGACGCCATTCTTTCCCCTCATCCGGAGACGGGAAGGTCGAAAAGAACAGCCGGTGAAGGAGGTACGATTGCCATAGGGAGACGGTGGCGGGGAGGGGGATAGGATCTTCTTCCGCGGCAAAGTGGAGGAGAGCGCGGAACCAGGGCGCTGCAACCTCGGGGTTTTTGGTTTCTATCCAGTCTTCGGCTGCCGCGACGGCTGGGTCGTCGGACAACCCCTGGAAAAACATCCATGGGACAAGAATTGAAGGCATGATGCACTCTCCTTAATCAATCAGCATCATTGGGTTCGTCCCCATTGTAGGAGACTCGGGGCCGGGGGGCAAGGGAGCGGCGTGTATCTGAATGGGAATTATGGTATTCTGGCAGTGAAAAAGCCTGGACACCGAGTTGCGGGTGCGAGTGAGATGTCATCCCCGCCCGGGCTCAGAACGGATGGGCTCAGGAGTGCGGGGAGGGGAGATGGAGGGGATCCAGATGGTGGAGGAAGGTCAGAAGGCACCGGATTTTACACTTCCCACCGGGACGGGCGAGACGATGAGCCTGGCGGATTTTCGCGGAAAACCGGTGGTACTGTACTTTTATCCCCGGGACAATACGCCGGGGTGTACGAAAGAGGCCTGTGGATTTCGCGATCTTCATGAGGTTTTTTCCGAAGTTGGCGCCGTCATCCTCGGGGTGAGCACCGATTCCCCGAGTTCTCACAAAAAGTTTGCGGAGAAATATCAGCTTCCCTTCCCGCTGTTGTCCGACGAGGACGCAGCAGTTTCTACGGCTTACGGTGTGTACAAGGAGAAAACCCGCTACGGGAAGAAATCCATGGGGATCGAACGAACCACCTTCCTCATCGACGGCGATGGGGTGATCCGCAAGATCTATCCTCGGGTGAAGGTGGAGGGACACATGGAGCAGGTATTGGAGGATGTCCGCCATTTGAGCAACGGCTGAGGGCGGGGAGCCGGCTTGGCCGGCTCCTGGCAATCACCGCCGGTTGAGGCTCCGGAAGCGGCGTTCGACTCCGTGGTAGACGGAGCGAAGGACGGCGGCCCCGGCAATGGAACCTGCGCCGATCATGAGGGCAATCCATAAGGGCACTCCGAGGAACCAGCCTGCCCCGAGGGCGACGGCCAGGGAGAGAAGGACTGCGGGTATCGGATGCATGACGATTCCTCCTTGTGTGAACGTATTGTGAACGAATCGCTCATTGCCAAAATTCCCTTTTTCATGTATGATGGTTAAAACGGAGACGCTGAGTTCCATGTCCAGTGGAAGCGGAGGACCCATGTGTGGGGTGAATCCGGGCGAGCTGTTCTCAGAAGATTTGAGAATGTTTCATCCGCTCGGTAGGGTGAGCTCTCCACCCGAACCCGTCAGCTAACTTCGCAAGCGTTGGAGGGAGCGGTGGCGAAAGCCCCGCCTGGCCAAGGACTTCTCATAGGCGGGGTTTTTGTGTCCCTGCGGCTCCCCACCACCCCGTGGCGTCTCCGTTCGCGAAGCAGTACCGTGTATGAGGCGCGCCGGATTGCCACACGCTATGGCAAAGTCAAAGGCGTGCAAAACGTCGGGTACCTTCCGCGCATCAGACATTGACAAGGGGGGATCGAGGAATGGGTGAGCACGTTTTGTTTTCAGAAACGGAAGATACCCGAACTCATTTTGCCACGTTGGATGTGGCCGGCACGCGATTCGATCTGGCAGTGACGTATTCCCAACATTTTATGGGCAAGAGCATTGTGATGTGCCTACAAACCGGGCGGGCGAGCATCATGGATGCCCACGACGCCGAAGATCCGCAGCGGGTGGCCCAGCATTTTGGAATTGACGACGGCGAAACGGCCACCGAATTGGGCCATTACCTCACGAGCGTTTTGTCCTATCCGCCACGAGGCGAGCAATTCTGATGCAGGCTTGTGCGTGCCCTTTTCTACGGGCGCGATTTCTCTCCTTATGCTTATCCTGTGTGTTGACCACCATTTGCCCACGATGTCAACTTCCGATGGCTCAACGTCGATCTCGTTGGTTCGGTTTCAGTATCGCCTCATCAATGGCCTCCGGGATGCCGGGTTGGCCCGTCGGACGGCGGACGTGGTCGTCCGGTGCCGGGGCCGCCAAAAAGCATCCGGAGGATTTTTTGTTCTTGGAGGCCGAGCAATTGTGCCGGGGATGAGTCCGGTGGAACGGAACGGGGGGACGGGGAGGATGGAGATGCCCTTTTTGTATCGGACCTGGAAAAGGTTTGTGCGGGAGGGGACGCTGGATGCCCACCGCATATCCAGGGACGTGTCCGAATCGTGGGTGCGGAGTCGGCGCTACGGGGTGGATCCATACCGGGACCGCGGAGACATTGTGCTGGAGCCAGAGGATTTAGAGTTGCAGCGTCACAAATATGCTGACGTGATTCGAGAAGTTGAATCCTTGGTACATAAAATTCATGGTTTATTGATGGAGCAGCGGATGGTCGCTTTATTCTGTGATGCGGATGGACGAATCCTGAGCGAGATCGGGCATCCGGACACCCTTCGAAGGGCACGGGAGATCCAGTTTGTTCCGGGGGCTGACTGGTCGGAGGCGGCGGTGGGCACCAATGCGATCGGAACGGCGCTGGAGGTCGGAAACGCTGTCTACGTGGCGGGGTACGAGCATTACGTGGTGGCGACACACCCCTGGTGTTGCGCCGCCGTGCCTCTCCGCGACCCGAAGGGGAACGTTTTTGGTGTGTTGAATTTATCTGGCCCGCTGGAATCGGCCCACCCCTATCTCCTCGGCGTCGTGGCGACCATGGGAGCCCACGTGGAGGACGTCATTGCTCGGATGCCCCAACAGGGGGACGAAGCGGTGGAGACCCAGGAAGGAGGAGTTGATTTTGAGGGGATGATCGGCAAAAGCGCATCCTTCCGTAGGTGTATCGACTTGGCGGAACGGGCGGCCCGGGTGGATTATCCGGTGTGCCTCTTGGGAGAGACGGGGACGGGAAAAGAACTTCTTGCGCGGTGGATCCACCGGAGAAGCGGCCGAAGAGGTGGCCCTTTTGTGGCCCTCAACTGCGGGGCGATGCCTGAACATCTCCTGGAAAGTGAATTGTTTGGCCACGAGGAGGGGGCTTTCACCGGTGCCAAAAAAGGGGGATATCCCGGGGCTTTTCGGCTTGCTGAAGGAGGAACTTTGTTCCTAGACGAGGTTGGGGAGATGCCTCCACAAATGCAGCTCGCCCTGCTTCGAGTCCTTGAAGAAAAGGCGGTTCGACCGATTGGCGGCCGGGAGGAGATCCGGGTGGATGTCCGGCTGGTTTCTGCTACACACCGGGATCTTGGGTTACTCGTTCGCCAGGGGGCGTTTCGGGAAGATTTGTTTCACCGCCTTCATGTCCTTCCGATTCACGTTCCGCCGCTGCGGGAGCGGAAGGAGGACATCCCTGATTTAGCGCAATATTTGCTGGATACGACCGGTACGGGCAAAAAATTGAATCCCGCAGCATTGCGCCTGCTCCAGGACTACCCGTGGCGAGGGAATATACGTGAACTACGAAATGTTATGGTTTGTGCATCAGTTTTTGATGATTCGCGGATCATCGGCCCCGAGGGGTTGACTTCATTTTTGGACGCTGAAAATAAAACCGGGGCCATGCCCGGAAGGAATATCCCCAGTCGCAAAGAGGCAGTGGCAGATGCCCTTCAGAACACCCGCGGCAATGTGTCCGCCGCCGCCCGGCGGCTGGGGGTTTCCCGAAGCACCCTGTACCGGTGGTTGAAACAAGGCGGAACAGGATGGGACAGGTGAGACGTTGCATGGGCCATTCCCGGAAGCGGTCAGACAGAAGGTTTTACGGGCAAAATTCCGGGGGATCTCAGGCGAATTTTGACGATTGGTCAGCCGGCGCATAGGCCGGCATGTTTTTTGCATATGTTGAGGAAGGTGTTGATTTTTCCACAAGGGGGGAGCCCGGGTGGCCATTCCTGCGGACAAGCTGACGTGGATGTACGAGACGATGGTCAAAATCCGGTATTTTGAGGAAACGATGGTGAAGGTGTACACCGAAGGTAAGATGCCCGTGTTTAACATCGGAGCCGGGACGGTGCCCGGAGAAATGCATCTGGCGGCGGGTCAAGAACCGGCAGCCGTGGGGATTTGTGCGCACCTGCGTAAGGACGACACGGTGACCGCCCCGCATCGGCCTCATCACCACGCCATTGCCAAAGGGGTCGATCTGAAGCGCATGACCGCGGAGATGTTCGGGCGGGAGACCGGGCTTGGAAAAGGAAAGGGCGGGCACATGCATCTGTTCGATCCCACGGTGAAATTTTCCTGCAGCGGGATCGTGGGGGCGGGGATGCCCCAGGCGGTGGGGGCGGCCCTCAGCAACAAAATGAACAACACTGACTGGGTGGCGGTGGCTTTTGCCGGGGAGGGAGCGGCGAATTCTGGGGCTTTTCATGAGTCGTTAAATCTCGCGGCTCTTTGGAAGTTGCCGGTGATTGTGGTGATCGAAGACAATGCCTACGGCATTTCAGTGCCAAAATCGAAATCGACGGCTGTGGCCAATAATGCCGTTCGTGCCGCCGCCTATGGGATACCCGGGGCCCTGGTCAAAGACAATGATCCCTTAGAAATGTACCGGGTCTCTGAAGAAGCGGTGGCCCGGGCGCGGCGCGGGGAGGGCCCTACCCTCATCGAGATCGAAACGTATCGGTATCTCGGTCATTTTCAGGGCGATCCGGAAGTGTACCGGGAAAAGGACGAAGTGAGTCATTTGAGGCAAAAAGACCCCATCGAGCGGTTAAGACGGTACATGGTCGAGCAGGGGATCGCCGGGGAAGAAGAGTTGGCCGGGTGGGAGGCCCAGGCGAAGCGGGAAGTGGATGAGGCCTACACTTTTGCCCGGGACAGCGCCTGGCCCCGGGGGGAAGAGGCTCTCGAAGACGTATTCGCGAAGACCTCGGAAGGCTAAAAGGTCGAGGATCGGCCCGCCCCCGGAGAAGGGTATTTGTTGTTTGGCGCGACGGGTTGAGAAAGAATGAGGAGGGATCGAAGTTGACGGCCACGACTGGCAGAAGGTTGACGGGGTCAAAGGCGTTGGCGGAGGCCATCGCTCAGGAAATGGAGCGGGATTCCCGGGTGTTCGTCATGGGGGAAGATGTTGGGAAATACGGGGGGATCTTCGGGTCCACCGAAGGGCTGTTCACCCGCTTTGGCCCGGATCGAGTGAGGGACACGCCCATTTCTGAGACTGGCTTCATCGGGGCGGCTATCGGTGCCGCGGTAGAGGGGATGCGGCCCATCGCCGAGCTGATGTTCGTGGACTTTTTCGGGGTGTGCATGGACCAGATCTATAACCATATGGCCAAGATCCATTACATGTCAGGCGGGAATGTTAAAGTTCCGATGGTGTTGATGACGGCGGTGGGGGGCGGTTATAACGACGCTGCCCAACATTCCCAAACGTTATACGCGACTTTTGCGCACCTTCCGGGCTTGAAAGTAGTGGCCCCGTCAACGCCCTATGATATCAAAGGAATGATGATCTCGGCCATCCGGGACGACAATCCGGTGCTGTTCATGTTTCACAAATCTTTGCAAGGGCTGGGGTGGATGGACCCCATTCCAGAATCGGAAGGCGAAGTGCCCGCCGAACCCTACACGGTGCCTTTGGGGAAGGCGAAGGTGGTGCGGGAGGGCCGAGATCTGACCATCGTGGGTGTTCAAATGATGACCCATTACGCCGTTCGGGCGGCCGGGCGGCTGGCGGCCGACGGAATCGAGGCGGAGGTCGTGGATCTGCGTTCTCTTGCCCCCTTGGACCGGGACACCTTGGTGCAGTCGGTCAAGAAAACCCACCGCCTGCTCGTCGTGGACGAAGACTACCTGTCGTATGGGATGACGGCAGAAGTGGCGGCGACGGTGGCTGAGCGGGCATTGTACGAACTGGAGGCCCCCGTTCGGCGATTGGCGATCCCGGATGTCCCCATTCCTTACAGTGACCCCTTAGAGGATTTCGTGCTCCCCGGGGTTGACGCCATTGAGCGGGCGGCCCGGGAATTGATTCGGGAGGCGTAGCCGATTCATCACCTCATTGGGAGGACTAGACATGGAAGTACGAATGCCGAAAACCAGCGAGGAAGGATACGACAGTGTGGTGGTGTTTTGGCACGTTCAAGAAGGAGCCTCTGTCAAAGCCGGGGATGTCCTGGTGGAAGTCCAGACCGAGAAAGCCGTGAGTGAAGTAACCGCCCCGGTGGACGGGGTGGTGACCAAGATTCTTAAACGGCGGGGCGAGACGGTGGCCGTGGGGGAAGTGCTGGCAGTGGTTGACGAGGCGGCATCGGCGGGCGAGACCGGTATGGCCCCTTCGTTTTCGGGGACGGCCGAAGCGCCGGTGCCCCCGGAGAAGGTGCAGGAAAAGCCGGAGCCGAGCTTCGTGCCCGCTTCGCCCCGTGTTCGTCGATTGGCCCGGGAACTGGGGGTGGATTTGGCTGCCATTGCAGGGACTGGGCCCGGCGGCCGCCCCACGGAAGACGATGTCCGCCGGGCCGCTGCGGTGGGGCGTGAAGAGGGGCCGGACGGGGCCCCGGATACCGGCCATCGGGCGCCGACGGTGGCCGATGCCGAAAGGGTGCAGGTGCGTCAGGTTGCAATTGGGGAGGCGGTCTCATCTTCGTCCCGGCTGGCTCAGGGCCCGGGGTGGGGGGTGAGGCGGACCATCGCCCGAAGGATGATGGAAAGTCTCCAGGGTTCCGCCCAATTGACGGAGATGGCCTGGGCGGACATCACCCGGCTCATGGAGTGGCGAAAGCGGTGGGCGCCGGAGGCGTCGCTAAACGATTGGGTGCTAAGAGCGGTGGTACTGGCGCTGAGGGATCACCCGGATATCAACGCGCACTGGACAGACGACGGCCCGGCGCGCCAGTCCCGGGTCAATCTCGGGGTTGCTGTGGACACTGACCAGGGACTGCTGGTGCCGGTGATCGTCGACGCCGATCGGCTCACTTTAGAGGAGCTTCACCGGGAAGCCGCCTGTCTGGCAGAAAAGGCCCGGGCCGGGAGATTAACGCACCAAGAGATGACCGGGGGAACCTTTACGGTGTCCAATCTGGGGACTTACGGGGTACAGTTCTTCACACCAATTCTCAACCCGCCAGAGGTGGGTCTGCTGGGTGTGGGCCGGGCGGAGCCGTATCTTGTTTTGAGCGATCAGGGGATTGTACAAAGGCAAAGACTGCCCCTTAGCCTGACCTTCGACCATCGGGCGGTGGATGGCGGTCCAGCGGCACAATTTCTGAGCGCCGTATGTGAGGCTCTCGGGCAACCGGAACGGCTAGTGGCTTGAATTCGCCCACCGGGCCAGAGGAGGTTTAACTTTGTCGAGTGCCTGTTCGGCCCCGTTCTGGGGGCCGGCAGTGCGAAATCAGATCGAATGGTTGGCAGAAGCCGGGCGAGGCGCTCGGCTTTTTGCTTTGATGGGGGAATTTTTGGCGAAGCCCGAGAGGAATTCCCGGCTTCGTTGATGAATAGTTCAATCAAAGAATATGGATCAACGAGCCAGGGGGGCACTGCGGGAGGAATTTTTCTTGATCAAACCAGGGTTTAAAGTTCACGGGGAATATCAGGCAGGCGAAGAGACGGTGCAGTTCGAATCGGTGGTGTACGATATCCAGGACAATAAATTTTGGGTCCTGTGGCCCAATGTGGCTGGATTGAAAAACCAGACGGAGATCCGGGTGCGAATTTTTCCCCGGAAGGGGGACTGTTATGTGGCCACGACCCGGGTCACCGGCCGGGTTCACGGGAAAGCCGAGCTATTGGAGTTGGAGATGCCCCAGCGCTGGGAGCGAGAGCGGCGTCGGCAGTATTTTCGGGTCCCGGTGGATGTGCCCGTAACATGGGACGATCACAAGGGGCGATGTGTGAATCTCAGTGGCAACGGCTGCTTGTTCATTGCCCAGGCGAACCTCAAGCCAGGAGATGAGTTGGAACTGACTCTGGAGTTGCCCGCTTTGCAGCTGCCGGTTCGGGCGAGGGTGGTGCGGGTGGAGCCGCTGCTGGCTTCTAGAAGCCGGATTGCCTGCACGTTTTTGCATGTGGACGAGCGGCATCTTGACACTCTCCTCCGCTTCTTACTCGACCGCCAGCGAAAGTTGATTCAAGAGGGCAGACTGCCGTGACAAGAAAGGGGATGGTATACTGGTAGCGTGGGTGGTTCGCGCCCGCGGAAAGGATGAGTCTGTTCATGAAACGGCGAACGGCCGGCATATTTGCGGCCATCGCTCTGATTCTTGGGAAATTCGGGGCGAAATTGTGGGCGCTCGTTAAACTGTTGGCTCTGGCCAAGGGGCCGGTTTTAACGATGCTCCTGACCATCGTGGCCTACGCTGTATTTCTGGGGTGGCCTTTTGCCATCGGATTCGTGTTGTTACTGTTTGTGCACGAGATGGGTCACGTGGTGGCGATCCGCATAAAGGGAGGCGAGGCGTCCCTCCCTTATTTCATTCCGTTTTTGGGGGCATTTATCCGCCTGCGTACGCAATTCGCCGATCCCCGGGAGGACGCTTTTGTCGGGATCGCTGGGCCGATCGCGGGCACCGTGGGGGCGGCGATCTGCTGGTTATGGTATGGGTGGACGGGTTCAATCTTGATGCTGTTTTTGTCCTACGTGGGATTCTTCGTCAACCTGTTCAACCTTTTACCTGTCTATCCCCTGGACGGCGGGAGGGTGGTCCGGGCGGTTCATCGCAAGTTGTGGGGCGCAGGACTGGCGGTGGCGGCGGCGATCGCAGTGACGAGGCCGAATCTGATCTTGTTTCTCATCCTGATCTTTGGCTTTTTGGAGTTTTGGCGCATGCGCAATCAGCCCGACATCTGGATCCCGGTCTCCTCGCGGATCGGTTATGGCGTTCTTTATTTTGGACTCGCGGCGTTTCTGGCCGTGGCCTCCTGGGGGACTCACAGCCTCCTGTTGCAGATGGGGCCTCCGGCATGACATTCCACAAGGGGGGCGCGAGGGTTGCCGATTCGGGGAGCCGGCGATTGGGTGAGAACGCTGCTTCAAGGCGGGGATGATCCCGAAGGCCGGGGTTGGGAAATCGGGCTCATCGAATGCCATGGCGTTCCACCGGAAGGTTGGTCCCAGGTGGTCCTGGCCATGGCGGATGGCCGGCGGGGCGCCTTGGCGGCGGTGGAGGGAGCGAGGGTCTGGGCGGCCCGAAAAACGGAAATCGGCAGCCGCGGGAACGAAGATAAAAACCAGCGCGGGCGGGCCATTCAGCCGTGGTTGGAGTGGGTGGATAACTTAGAAGCCGAACTTTTGGTCCCGTTCTCGGTGGGGGTGGGACGGCTCACCGAGGGATGGCTCGATTGGCCGCTCCGGCGCCGGGAGGCCGAAGAAGCTCTGGTGCTGGGCCGGGTCCTGCGCCCGGGTCGGCGCGTCTACCGGTATGAGGACCTGGCCTGGGAGCGGTTTCTGGCTGCTTTTCCCAGGACCGAAGCCTTGCGCTATAGCCGGGGCGTATTGAAGGACGCGTTGCAGCAATACGCCTTTATAGAAGAAACGGTACGGGCCATGGTCGAACACCACTTAAACATCAGTGAGGCTGCCAGGGCCCTGTTCGTCCATCGCAACACCTTGATGTATCGACTGGACCGCATTCAAGAGTGCACGGGACTGGATCCCCGGCGTTTCGACGGGGCTCTGCAATTGTACACGGCGCTGGTTCTCCATCGATTCGGGCAGGTTGCCCAATCGCCTTGTTGATCATGCCGAAGAATTTCGTGAAAGATGGACGATGACGTCTCGCCGGTCGCCCGGTATGCTCATCCTGATGCGAAAATCGATGGGAAGGGGCGAGAAGGCGTGGCGGGTGTGACGTTTAAAAATGTTATCAAATCTTTCGGTCAGCATGTGGTGGTGCATGAGCTGAATTTAGAGATTCCCGATGGGGAGTTCATGGTGCTGGTGGGGCCGTCTGGTTGTGGGAAATCCACTACCCTGCGCATGGTCGCGGGGTTGGAGGAGGTCAGCTCCGGCGAGCTGTATATCGGGGACCGCCTGGTCAATGACGTGCCGCCGAAAGATCGGGATATTGCCATGGTGTTTCAGAATTATGCCCTGTACCCGCACATGACGGTTTTTGACAACATGGCCTTCGGATTGAAATTGAGAAAGGTTCCGAAAGCCGAGATCGATCAACGGGTTCGGGAAGCGGCGAAAACCTTGGGTATCGACCACCTCCTGGACCGGAAACCCAAGGCCCTGTCCGGGGGGCAACGGCAGCGGGTTGCACTGGGAAGAGCCATTGTCCGCGATCCCCAGGTCTTTTTGATGGACGAGCCGCTTTCCAATCTCGACGCTAAGCTGCGGGTTCAAATGCGGGCGGAGATCAGCCGTCTGCACCGCCGTCTCGAGACCACGACGATTTACGTGACCCACGACCAAACGGAAGCGATGACCATGGGGGACCGGATCGCCGTGATGAAAGATGGCGTGATCCAGCAGGTGGACTCGCCGGAGAAGATTTATCACTCCCCAGCGAATTTGTTTGTGGCCGGCTTTATCGGTTCACCCGCGATGAATATGGTATCCGGTCGATGGGGCGAAGAGGACGGCCAGGTTGTTTTTACGGCCGGAGACATCCGGATTGCCCTGCCCGGCCCCTTGGCGGATGCGGTGAAACGGAAGGGGGTTGGCCCCCGGGTGGTTCTGGGGGTTCGGCCGGAACATTTGCATCCCGCCACTTCAGAAAACGATGCGGGATTTGAGGTCAACGTGGAAGTGGTGGAGCCCACCGGTGCGGAAACCTATCTTTACGTGAGCCACGGGGATCAGGCTTTGACGGTGCGGGTGGATCCGTCCTTGAAAGCGGAGCCGGGGCAGCGGCTGAAGGTGGCACCGGACCTGTCAAAAATTCACTTGTTTGACGAAGAGACCGAGGAAGCGGTGCGGTGAGGCAGGCGGTTTCGGGCACCGGGGGGCGAGTCCGACATGGCGTGCATAAAGGCTTCCTTTCCATGCCATGCTACGGGAGGAACAAGATCTCAGCCAAGGAGGAATCCACATGCCCTACGGTGCCCACGAAGCTATGGAGACCCATGAAATCCTCAATGAAACCCGGTCGCAGATTGAACATTTTTCTTTTTATGCCCGTCAGTGCCAGGATCAGAGTCTGAGGCAAATGATCGAGCGCCACATCCAATCAGCGGTGGCGGCCTACAATGAAATGGTCAACTATACGCATACCTATAAAGCGGCAACACCCCATCAGCCGGATATGCGCTTGGCGCAGCCCCAGCAAATCGCCTACGGGCTTCGTCAGCCCTCTCCGGTATCTCCCCAGACCGGGGTGACGTCTTTCAATGATCAGCAGATTGCCGGTGCGGTGCTGTCCGCCCACAAAAACTCCGCCCGCAATCATATGCAGGCCGCCCTGGAGTGCGCCGACCCCAACTTGCGCCAGATGATGGTGAACGGAGCGGTCACCTGTGCCCAACAAGCGTACGAAACCTTCTTGTTCATGAATCAAAAAGGGTGGTACCAAGTGCCCACCCTGCTGGACAAGACCGCCCAAACTTTGCTGCACACCTACCAGCCGATCGGCCAGCAGGCGGGCCCGGTACAACCCGCCTACCAATAAGCTGGGGCACAGACGAGGTGCCGGGGCGCCGAAGCCCGCGAGCAATGGCTCCCCGGGCCTTTTTGTGCCGCCAGTCAGGCTTCCCGCGGAATCAAATACCCGGGCATCCCTCGCTCATACCGGGCGATTCGATCCTCTTTCTCCAAAGTCATACCGATGTCGTCCAACCCCTTGAGCAGCGATTCCCGCCGGAAGGGATCGATTTCGAACCTCATCCGCCACCCCCGGTTGTCCCGCACCTCCTGGGATTCCAGATCCACCGTCAACCGATAGCCGCCCGGCATCCGCCCCGCCTCGTCAAACAGGTGGTTCACGGCCTCACCGGGAAGAACCAGCGGCAACAGACCGTTTTTGAAGCAATTATTATAAAAAATATCAGCGAAGGAAGGGGCGATAATCACCCGAAACCCGTAATCCTTCAGCGCCCAAGGGGCGTGCTCCCGGGAAGACCCGCAGCCAAAATTGTCCCGGGCCAAAAGGATCGACGCCTCCCGATACTCCGGCTGATTGAGGATGAACTCCGGGTCCGGGGATCCATCCTCCCGGAACCGCCAGTCGTAAAACAGGAATTGACCGAATCCCGTCCTCTGGATGCGTTTCAGAAACTGTTTGGGAATGATCTGGTCGGTGTCCACGTTCACCCGGTCCAAGGGCAGGACCAGGCCCTCATGGCGAACAAACGGCTCCATATTCTCCCGCCTTCCCTTTTGGTTTCAGATTGGAATTATGACCAATTCCGCACATCGACAAAATGGCCGGCCACAGCCGCGGCCGCTGCCATCTCCGGACCGACCAGGTGAGTTCGGCCGCCTCGGCCTTGGCGTCCTTCAAAATTCCGGTTGGACGTGGACGCGCACCGTTCTCCGGGCTGTAGAATATCCGGATTCATGCCGAGGCACATGCTGCAACCCGCCTCTCGCCATTCAAAGCCCGCTTCTTTGAAAATGACGTCCAAACCTTCCTTTTCCGCTTGCTGTTTGACGAGTCCTGAGCCCGGGACCACCATGGCTTTCACATGGGGGGCCACTTTGTGCCCTTTCACGATCCGGGCGGCCGCCCGCAAATCCTCAATCCGGCTGTTCGTGCACGAGCCGATAAACACCCGGTCGATTTGGATGGATGTGATGGGGGTTCCCGGTTTCAAATCCATGTACTCCAGGGCCCGCTCCACCGCCCGGCGGCGGCTTTCATCTTCAAAGTCTTCCGGGCTCGGAACGACCCCGGTCACGTCCGTTCCCATTCCGGGATTCGTACCCCACGTGACTTGGGGGGCTAAGGACGAGACATCCAGCTCCACCGATTGATCAAAGGACGCTCCGGGGTCCGTGTACAATTCCCTCCAATCCCGCAGGGCGGCGTCCCACGCCTCACCCCGGGGAGCGAATCGGCGGCCACGGATATAATTGAACGTGGTTTCATCCGGGGCGATCAGTCCTGCCCGGGCGCCGGCTTCGATCGACATGTTGCATATCGTCATTCGCTCTTCCATAGACATGTCTCGAATCGCCTCGCCCCGATACTCAATCACGGTACCGGTGGCAAAATCGGTGCCGTACTTGGCGATGAGGGCGAGGATAACGTCTTTGGCGGATACCCCTCGCTGACGATGGCCCACCAACCGCACCTCGGTGGTGCGGGGTTTGTTTTGGGGCAGACACCCTGTGGCCAGGACGTGCTCCACTTCGCTGGTCCCGATTCCGAAGGCCAGGGCTCCGAAAGCCCCGTGAGTGGAAGTGTGGCTGTCTCCACAAACGATCGTCTTCCCGGGCAGCGTCAAGCCGAGTTCAGGTCCGATTACATGGACGATGCCTTGCTCGGCATCGTGCAGATTCCACAGGCGAATGCCAAATTCCTGGCAATTCTTTTCGAGGGTTCGGATCTGCTCGGCGGCGATGGGGTCGGCGATGGGCAGGCTTCGATCGGTGGTCGGCACGTTGTGATCCACCACAGCGAAAGTCAAATCCGGCCGTCGAACCCGCCGCCCGGCGAGACGGAGTCCTTCAAAAGCCTGCGGGGATGTCACCTCGTGGACGAGGTGCAGGTCAATGTACAAGAGAGCCGGTTTCCCCGGTTCCGCGTCCACCACGTGGCGTTCCCAAATTTTGTCGAACAGCGTTTTTGGCAATGGTCGCACCCTCCTTGAGCCCGGTTGGGACTATACTATTATGTGTATCACGATTTTCACCGTTTGTCGAAGAAAAGGAATAGGTGGGTGGGTGACCGGCGGCTGGACGGCCCGAAAATAACCTCGACCTTCGAATACCAGTAAGATAGGGATGGATGATCAGTGGGAGGGGGAACCCCATGGTGAATCTTGTCTGGGGCGAGCGATACGAATCTCAGGAGATGGTCGGATCGACGCAAAAAGGGCAATTGCACCTGGGGTGGGATCGTTCGCTTCACCGCCCGGTGGCTCTGGCGGTGTTTCCCGGAATGCCCGACGAAGACCGGGAGAATCTGCTGCGGGATATTCGCGCGGCCGCAGGCGGGAGTTGGCCTTCCCGGCCGGATATCTATGATGTGGGTCTAGACGCCGGGACGGTGTACGTGGTGTACGGGCGCGTGGCGGGACAACCCTTTTGGCGGGCGTGGAAGTCTGCGTCGGGGAGTACCGAAACGTGGTTGTCGAGATTGGCGCAACTCGGAGAGGCGGCTGTAGAGTGGAATCGGGCCGGCCTTCGGGGCGTGTCCCTGGACCCCCGCTGGATTTGGCTTCGGCCGGAAGGAGGGGTTGTGTTTTACGGACTGGGGGCGGGGAACAACTCTCTCCCCCGGGAGCTGGCCCATACGGCTGTGCGGCTGGCGACCGGAAACCCGGATGCCCCTTTGCAGTGGGAAGTGCTTGAGGAAAGCTTAAATGGCCAAATCCCGCCACTTTGGATTCAGGCCTTTGGCCATTGGTGGTTGCGGGCAGTCTCCCAGGACCCGGCCTTGCAGTTTTCCGACCTCGAAACCTGCGTGCGCGGGCTTAAAGATGTCTTTCGCGAAGCACCTTCGGAGCTTCTCGACGGCTCGTCGTCCGCGATGGTTTCGGCCCCTACGTTTTCCCCGAAAAAAGCCGGTGTCGGGGAAGCTTCAAACCGCCCGGCCGGGAAGGGAATTCGCCCTAGCGGCGGCACTCCCAACCCCTGGGCTCAAGTGCGGGCGATGGCGTTTGGGCGGGGCAGACCGTTCTCGACAAAAAGAGGTACAGGCCGGGGCGAAACTCGTATTGCCGGCGCTGCCCGGGCGGTTCCCCGTCCGGGAGTGGCCGGGTGGATGCACCGGTTTCACTGGTCCCGGGCAGCCATGGTGCTGATGGTCGTCATCCTGGCCGTTGTGGGCGGAGCGAGTCTGGCCTACTCGGTGTTTATGCGGGGGCCGGGGGATGCGACGATGCCTTTTGTCGTGGGGAAGTCCTACGATGACGCCTTGGGGGCCCTGGTCCAAGCCGGGCTTGATCCTTCGAAGGTGGTGAAAGAGCCCCAGGCCAGCACCCAGCCTCCCGGGACGGTGATCGGTCAAGACCCGTATGCCGGAAAAGCTGTCAAACCCGACCGGGTGGTTCATCTTCAGGTGGCGGTCCCCCCGAACTCTCCCGGCTCAGCGGCGGCAGGACCGGCCTCCAGTCCGGAGTCTGGCAATTCAACACAAGGGTCGGGCGCGTCCACCTCCGGTTCGACTGGGACGACAACGCCAGGTGGATCGGCGTCTCCCGGGGCCACACCCGGTCCGGGTGCCAAAACGGTGCCGGATCTTACCGGTCTCACGTTGGATCAGGCGCAATCTCAATTGCTTAGCCTCGGTATCCACTATCAGTACGAAATCGTATCCTCGGATCGGCCAAAGGGCACGGTCATCGACCAAACGCCTTCTCCAGGAACCCAGGTGGGGGATGGGGACTACGTGGTTTTCCGGGTGAGTCGAGGTTCTTGATCTCCCCGCGGGCAGGATCGGCGGGCTGTCCCTGCGCATGTCAAGCCTCGGCGCACCGGTCTGCTGCGGGGTTTCCGGCTTTAAATAAGCGGGACGCTGGGATGATCCCGGCGCCCCGCTCATAGGATAGAGATGGAGTTTTTTGCGGGTCGGTTCAGACCACAGCTTTTCTCAGCACGTCCCGCAAAAAGGGATTGAGGATGCGCAGATAGGTCCCCTTCATCCCGAGGGACCGACTGTCCACCAAACCGGCGCTTTGAAGTTTGCGCACGGCGTTGACCACTACGGAGCGGGTGATCCCGCCTTCGTCGGCCACTCGGCTGGCTACGATCACGCCGTCGTCGCCCTTGAGCGCGTTCATGATCGACATGACCGCCTGCACTTCGGAATACGACAGGTTATCGAAAGCGAGTTGCGCCATCATGCGCTTGCGGGCTTCCTCCTGCCGCTGAATCTGTTTCGCGCGAAGAATCTCCATGGCCACGATGGTTGCGGCGTATTCCGCCAAGATAATGTCTTCGTCGGTAAACTTTCGATCCAGTCGGGCAAGCAACATCGTTCCCAGGCGTTCTCCCCCGCCGACCACCGGAACGATCATGATGTTCTTCTGACGGAACGTCTCGTTTTCCTCTTCGGAAAACACATATAGCTTCTCTTTGTTCTGAAGGTTGACCGCCGTTTCGCTGAAGCTGAGCAATGTGTCGTTGAATGCGCCGGGGAACCGCCCGTCGACATTCATGATGCGTTCCCATTCCGCAGTTAGGGCGTACTCGGCCATGCCGTAACCCAGAATCTTGCCGCTCTTGCTGACCACGTAGACGTTGGCCCGCAAGGTTTCACTCAGGAGTTCCGACATCTCTTTAAAATCGATGGACTCGGCTGCCGATTTCTGCAACAGCACGTTCATTCGATGAACCTTTTCCAACATGCTACCCACTGTGATCCACTCCTTTATAAAATCTCATTTTCTTTTCGGCGAAGTGTCGGGGGAGATACAAGCCCGATCTATCGAAAGTCTTGAAGACTTCGCGCCAACGATTTCATACAGTATTATAACACAAATCGACAAAATGAATTTGAATATATTGTGTACAATTTTCTGCGCCGCTATACGATGACATCAAATTGTCGTAAGGATCTCATGACGAGGAACCTGCGAGGAGGTTGAGGCCGATGTCTTGTATTGACCGCTACGACTGTCCCATTCATTGGTTCACGCATCCCGACTGTCCGGTTCGCCCGTTTCGTTGGCAAAGGGATTGGAAACAAGAGGGTCTTCTTTGCCCCCGCCCGGAGTTGCGACAAAATGCGAAGGCGAATCCCGATTCCCCCTTCTCCGACGACTCGCCCCGCTCGGGCAGGCCGTAGTGGGGTCGCGTATCTATATCATGCCACCTGGGCGGGTTTCCAACCCGCGCGGCTCAGACCAAACTTGTATGAGGAACAAACCCCGAGGATATAAATGACGATGGACGACCATTTGAACGCGCGGGCGGTGAGAACGATGAAAAACGAACCTTGTGAAGAGCTGGAAGGGTGGATTCTGGGCGTGGACGAAGAGGGGGCGGTGCATCTGCCTGAGCCGGTGATGAAGGCCCTCGGAATTGAACCCGGCGATCCGGTAGAATGGTCCATTACAGGGGATGGGTTGGAGCTGCGGAGGGGGCGCTTTTGACCCCCGCCCCCGGCGCTCTCTCGCGTCCTTTCGCTTTTTTCGATTATAATGGGAAACGAGAGGGGCGGCCTCTCGCATCAAGAGGAGAGCGGCGTGGGGAGGGGACATCGTGAAGGCCCAAAAACGACTGATTCAAGGCGCCAGCATGCCCTCTGTGTCGCGCAGTTTGTTTGAGGCGACTCAGGAGGTCATTCAACAAGCGTTAAAGAAACTCGGATATTCAGATGCCACATACGAGCTGCTTCGGGAACCCCTGCGGGTTTTAACCGTCCGCATCCCGGTTCGCATGGATGACGGTTCAGTGAAAGTGTTCACCGGTTACCGCGTTCAACATAATGATGCGGTTGGCCCGACCAAGGGGGGAATTCGTTTTCACCCCGATGTGACCGAGGAGGAAGTGAAGGCTCTGGCATTATGGATGTCCCTGAAAGCAGGCATTTTTGAACTGCCTTTCGGCGGGGGAAAAGGTGGCATCGTGTGTGATCCACGGACCATGTCCTTGGGAGAACTGGAACGTTTGTCCCGGGGATATGTCCGGGCGGTGAGCCAGATCGTCGGGCCCGCGAAGGACATCCCGGCGCCGGATGTGTACACCAATGCCCAAGTGATGGCTTGGATGTACGACGAATACAGCCGGATCCGGGAATATGATTCTCCATCCTTTATCAGCGGTAAACCGATCGTACTCGGGGGTTCGAGGGGGCGGGAGAAAGCCACGGCTCTCGGTGTGGTCATCGCAACCCGGGAAGCGGCGAAGACTCTCGGGATGGAACTTGCTGGATCCCGGGTGATCGTCCAAGGATTCGGGAATGTGGGTAGCCATGTCGCAGAGATCTTGCACGCAGAAGGGGCAAAGGTGGTGGGGATCAGTGACGCCGGGGGCGCGCTGTATAAGCCCGACGGCCTCGATATTCCCCATTTGCTCGATCGACGGGATTCTTTCGGCATGGTGACGAACTTATTCAAGAATGAACGCATCCCGAACGAGGAATTGCTAACAAAGGAATGCGATATCTTGATTCCTGCGGCGATTGAAAATCAGATCCGGGAAGACAATGCCGACCAGATTCGGGCCCGGATCGTGGTGGAAGCGGCGAACGGCCCGACGACTCTGGAAGCGACCCGCATTCTCGACCGGCGGGGGATTCTCGTGATTCCTGATATCCTGGCCAATGCCGGGGGGGTAACTGTATCGTATTTTGAATGGGTGCAGAACAACCAGGGGTTTTATTGGACCGAGGAGGAAGTGAACCGGCGGTTGGCCCAGATGATGGTGGCAGCCGTACATAAAGTGTTGGGCATGGCGAAAAGTCATCAGGTTGATACCCGGTTGGCGGCTTACATGGTCGGGATTCGGCGGTTGGCGGAAGCGGTACAACTGCGCGGGTGGGTTTGACGATGGGCGTGGAATCGGTGGCTCGGTTGATCGCCGGGCATCTGTTGGATATCGGTGCTGTATTCTTGCGCCCGGAGGAGCCTTTTGTCTGGACATCGGGGATCCGCTCGCCGATTTATTGCGATAACCGTCTGATCATCTCGTATCCCCGGGTGCGGGAGGCTGTTGCCGACGCCATGGTGGAAGAAATTCGCCGGCGCTGGCCGGAGGCGCAGGGAGTGGCCGGCACGGCCACGGCGGGGATCCCCCATGCAGCCTGGGTGGCCGATCGCCTTCGTCTCCCCATGGTATACGTCCGGGATAAAGCGAAGGGACACGGTACCGTCAACCGGGTTGAAGGACGCCTTGCTGCGGGGTCCAAAACGGTGGTGGTGGAAGATTTGATTTCCACTGGAGGCAGCGCACTCAGTACCGTGTCTGCCCTTCGGGAGGTCGGTTATGTTCCCATGGGGGTGGCGGCGGTGGTTACCTATGAGTTTCGTGAAGCCAAGGAAGCCTTTTCCCGGGCCGGGGTGCCGTGGTTTGCGTTGACCGATTACTCCACGTTGATTGAGCTGGCCACGGAGCGTGGATTGGTCACCGAGGATCAGCGAAGGATTTTGGAGGAATTTAGGTCAGACCCACACCATTGGCCTCCCTCTCGCCCTCCACAGTTTTCCTGAGACCAAACGGGAAGGGGAAGAACATTGTCGACAACACCGTCGAAAGAACTGGAAGTCGTACCGAACCCTCACCCGGATCGGGACTATGAAGTCCGGATCGAGTGTCCGGAGTTTACAGCCCTGTGTCCGAAAACCGGACAACCGGATTTTGCCGTGATCTATTTTCGCTATATTCCTGGGCCGTCGATCGTCGAGCTGAAATCTTTAAAACTGTACCTCTGGAGTTTTCGCGATGAAGGGCATTTTCACGAAGACGTGACCAACCGGATTCTGAAGGATTTTGTCGCGGCGGCCCAGCCGCGTTGGTTGGAGGTTATCGGTGAGTTCAATGTCCGGGGGGGAATCTACACCACCGTGAGGGCAGTTTACCAAGATCCAGGGTGGACGCCGGATCCATCTGTCGCCCAGAGCTTGGCTGCCCCTGCTTGGCCCCGGCGGCGCAGTGGTTGATGCAACAAGGCGGAGTTGAACAAAAAAAGACCGCGAAGGATTAAACCTCGCGGTCTTTTGATGTCTGTGCTTGCTGTACCGTAGGTGTCTCCTGTTTGTCGTCAGTACTAGTCACATCCCGCACCGAATCTTTGAATTCCCGCAGCCCTCGTCCTACGGCCCTGCCGATCTCCGGGAGTTTGCTCGGACCGAAAACCACCAAGGCAATGATGAGTATCAGAATCAAACCGGGAAAACCGATGTTTGACAGCATGGCGTTCACCTCCCGGGCCATCGCCACTCATAAGCTTATGTTTAGGATATACCCAAAAATCCCGGCTGACAACCGTTCCGGAGGATGGAAACTGTCGATTTTACGACACATCCCGTTGGTCTTTGCGTCGCGGGGGAGTACAATGACAATGAGCGAACCGGTGGGAAGGAGCGTGAGCATCGTGCGGGTGAACGTGTTATGGTTTGCGGAGCTGGCAGATCGGATGAACGAGCGGGAGACCGTGATCGAACTCCCCGAAGGAGTCGCAGTCCGGGATCTCCGGGATCGGGTCGGGGATCAATTCGGTCATATCGCCGATCTCTTGGACCGCTGTATGGTGGCGATCAATGGGGAGTACGCCGGGCCGGAACGCGTCCTGAAATCGGGGGATCAGGTGGCGTTTATTCCGCCGGTCAGTGGAGGCTGAGGTTGATGTCGGAAAGGATGCTGCGGGAGGAACGGTTTCGGGTCGTGACGGAACCCATCGACGTTTCTGAGGTCATCTCCTGGGTGACCGGCCCGGAGATGGGGGCAATCGTTCCGTTTCTCGGGACGGTTCGGGAATGGACGGAGGGGAAACGGACTTTGTATTTGGAATACGACGCCTATGTGGGGATGGCCAGGCGGACGCTTTTTCAGATCGGTGACGAGATCGAAAGCCGTTGGCCCGGAGCGAGGGCGGCCATTGTTCATCGGATCGGCCGTCTAGAGGTCGGGGATATCGCCGTGGTGGTGGCGGTGGCGTCCCCGCACCGGGAGGACGCTTTTGAGGCCAGCCGATACGGCATCGAGCGCATTAAACAGGTTGTGCCGATATGGAAAAAAGAACATTGGGAGGATGGTACGGCCTGGATCGGGCACCAATCCGGACCGAGGTGATACGGGGAATCCCCACCCGGGGTTGGGGCATCCTAACACGGGAAATTTCATTCGTTGGAGGAAGACGGCATGGGAGAACAAACGTTTCGCGAAGGTCTCGAAGACGTGGTTGTGGCCGAATCGCAGATCTGCTTTATTGATGGGAAAAAAGGTCGGTTGATCTATCGCGGATACGATATTCACGATTTGGCGACTCATTCCACCTTTGAGGAAGTCGTGTTTCTGTTGTGGCATGGTCGATTGCCGAAAAAGAGTGAGCTGGATGATCTCAAGGCCCAGTTGCACCGACATCAATCATTGCCTGAGCCAGTGGCTAAGGCCATGAGCAGCTTTCCGCAGTCGGCGTCCCCTATGGAGGTGTTGCGGACCACCGTCTCCTTGTTATCGACGTATGACGCCGAGGCGGGAGAAACTTCCCGGGACGCGAATCTGCGAAAAGCGGCCCGGCTGGTGGCACAGTTGCCGACCATTGTCGCGGCCTGGGAGCAGCTCCGTCATGGCCGGGATCCCATCGCCCCCCGGGATGACCTATCGATCGCGGGGAATTTTTTGTATATGCTGTTTGGTGAAGAACCGAGTCCCGCACATCAGCGGGTGTTTGATACGGCCCTGATCCTTCACGCAGACCACGAACTGAATGCCTCCACCTTCTCTGCCCGGGTGACCGCCGCAACCCTCTCCGACCTGTATTCGGCCATCACCTCGGCCATCGGCACGCTTAAGGGCCCCCTTCATGGAGGGGCCAATGAACAGGTGATGAAGATGCTTCTGGACATCGGGGAGGTCGACCGGGCGGAATCTTGGGTGAAACAGGCTCTGGCTGAGAAAAAAAAGATCATGGGTTTCGGTCACCGCGTCTACCGAACGGAGGATCCCCGGGCGACCCATTTGCGCAAAATGTCCGAGCAAATGGGGAAAGAGGCCGGGGATCTAAAATGGTACGAGATTTCTCAAGCGGTGGAACGGGTGGTGCGGGAAGAGAAGGGTTTGTACCCAAATGTCGATTTTTACTCTGCTTCTACGTATTATTCCATGGGGATCCCCGTGGATTTATTCACGCCGATCTTTGCAGTGAGCCGAATTGCCGGGTGGACGGCCCACGTGCTGGAGCAGTACGAACACAACCGGCTCATTCGTCCCCGGGCGGAATATGTCGGGCCTCAGGACCTGACTTACCTGCCCTTGGATCAGCGTTAAAACTCAAGGCCTCGATGCACCTGGAGCCCCAGATGAAAACCCCCCACAGCGCCAAGTGGGGGGTTTTTGTGACCGATAGAATACCGTTCGTTATTGCCGGCCGGCGAGTTGCTGCTCAGCCAAGGCAACGAGTTTTCGCGTGATGTTTCCTCCGATGGCACCGGTATCCCGGGTCGTCATCGTTCCCCAATACCCGTCTTGGGGGGTTGCGATCCCCAACTCGGAAGCCACTTCATACTTCAGCTGGTCCAGGGCTCGGGTCGCCGCCTGCACGACCAGGGCATTTCGTTTCTGTCCTTGAGCCATCTCGTTCACCTCCTTTGGTGGTGTGATCTTATTGTTCCCGGGGTCTACGGGCCTAGCCTAACACTTTCTTCCTCTTCTACAAAAGTTGTTTGCGCCATGGCGTGCAAGATGCACATCAAAAGTGGAGATCTCTTCTCACCATCGCACCCCGGGGAGGTGTTATCGCATAGGGTGGGAAAAAGGAACAGGAAGGAGGGACCGCCGATGGACCCCTGGTGGGTACCTCTCGCCAATCAGCTGGTGTTGTTCGTGTTGCAGTTTTTGGCGGCCCTGGGTTTGGCCTTGCTTCACCTGGCCGGGCGGAAGGTGGCCGATTATCTTCGGTTGCACGCGACGAAGGCACAGAGGGATTTGCTGGCTTGTCTGGCCGCCGAGGCCTTTTCCTTTGCTGAAACCGTGTATAGGGACTCCGATGGTCCGGCTAAACTGGAACAAGCTATGGGATATCTCAGCCAGCGTCTGCGCCAGCACGGGGTGACGGTTACCCCCGATGAAATGCGGGCTGCCGTGGAACAAGCCTGGCTTCAGGACCGCCGCAATCACGGGCCCGGGACCCTGAAACAACAGCGTCCCGAGACGGTACCGGCGGGGGACTTGCCGGGAGGAAGCGGGAATGGCTCTCCGCTCCCTCCGGGAAACGGCGGGTCGGTGAATCCCGTACCGGGGTGGGCCATTGCTTATGATCCCCCCGGTGGACAGGCCGGACCGCCCGGACTTAAGCTAACAAACTCTGTCAACAAAGGAGGACAGGGGCTCGCGTGAGTCCCTGTCCTCGGGGTTGGGCCATGAACGTGTTAATGCACGCCCTGGGAAATGCCGCTCAGCGCTTCGCCGGCCTCGTCCTGGTGAATCGCCGTGACCGCCAAGTCTCCGATGGCCACCATGCCCACCAGTTTGCCCTGGTCCACCACGGGCAGCCGGCGGATTTGATGCTGAGACATCAGGTCGGAGGCTTGATGCACATCCATATCCGGGGTTCCGGTGATGGGGTTGGTGGTCATGCAGTCTTTAACCGCCGTGGTGGCGGGATCTTTCCCCGCGGCGATACATTTTAAGACGATGTCCCGGTCTGTGCAGATACCCACCAGTTTATCTTTGTCCACCACTGGCACCGACCCTACGTTGATATCGTTCATCACCCGGGCGGCGTCCTTACAGGTGGAAGCCGGGGATACGTAGGACACTTGGGTGGTCATCAGGTCTTTTAGCTTCATGGATTCATCCCCTCCCGCTTTTAATATGTCCTCCCCACCCGGCAAAATTACATGCCGCTAAGCCCGCGAGGGCGGTGGCTGCTTCCCAGGGAAGGGTGCGGCCCGCAGGGTCGAACCATGTGGCGGTTCCGGGCCACCAAAGGGCGATCACCGGATGCACCAGGAAGAAAATGCTCATGATCAATACGTACCATACCGCTGCGGCATCCCCGAAACGACAGGCGACCATTCCCCCGATGCCCATGACGATCAGGGGGACGTTCCGCAGGCAGAGGCCTGCGCCAAAGCACAACCAGGCGAGCAGTCTCCCGCCGAAAACCGGACCTGGCAATCGCCGCCCCTCCTTTCGATCGGCTGTCGTCCTATTTCTATACGGACGAACGCGAGACTAGACGCGGGACCGGGGAGCAGAGCTGGCGGGTCGCCCATCGGGTCTCCTCCTTGTCTGGATCGACAAAACAGGTTAGAGTAGGGGCAGCGACGTGATGCGGGTGAAGCTCGAGGGAAAGGGCGATGGAGGGTTTGAAGGAAAAACGCACGGCGGCTCAGCATTTTGTCCACGGCACCTTGTTCCTGAGTGCGGCCGTATTCTTTTGTAAATTGCTCGGGCTCATTTATATCGTACCCTTGCAGCATCTGATTGCCGATCGGGGTGTCGGGATCCATAACGCCGCTTACCCGATTTATAATATTTTTCTTCAGATCTCCACCGCCGGTTTGCCCTTGGCCATTTCGAAATTCGTTTCCGAGTACAATGCGAAAGGCGATTACCGCACGAGCGAGCGCCTATACCGGGCACTGTTGGTTATGATGTGGTTCAGCGGCCTGCTGTTTGCCGCGATCCAATATTTTGGTGCCCCGGCCTATGTACGATATTTTGCCGGGGACAACAAAGACGTGATCCCAGCCGTTCAGGCCATGGCCCCGGCTCTGCTCGTATTCCCGGTAATCGCCATTATGAGGGGATATTTTCAAGGATGGCAAATGGTAGAACCAACCGGCTACTCCCAGGTGGTGGAGCAGGTCGTGCGGGTGGTGACGGTTCTTGGCATCGCTTATGCGATGAGCAAGTGGGGGGCCCCGGTGGAACAGATTGCCGCCATCAGCACCCTGGGGGCTTTCACCGGCGGGTTGGCGGCCTTGTGGTGGTTGGTGGGGACCTCTCGTAAGCATCGGCCCGGCGTGCGGGCATTGCTCCGGAAAAGCATGGTGTCCACCGCCGTGCCCATTGGACGGCTTCTCGCCCGGGTGGTGGTTTACGCCATACCGATCAGCTTGGGAGCGCTGGTGGTTCCGCTGTTTAATCAAGCGGATGTCTCCACCGTCACGATGTCTCTGGTTCACCAAGTGGGCCTTTCTCAAGATGAGGCGATGGCCCAATTCGGCATTTTGAGCGGGCGGGCGCAGAAAATCATCGCCATTCCCGCCACGTTTGCCACGACGGTGGCGCTGACAATCATCCCGCTTGTATCCGAGGCGTATGCAGTAAGAAATTATGCGGGGGTTCAGAGGTTCGCCGCTTTATCTTTGCGCGCCTCTATTCTCATCGCTTTGCCCGCCGGGGTGGGACTTGCCCTTTTAGCGGGTCCGACCAACATCTTGTTGTTTGGGAACGATGCCGGCACTGTCGCCATTGCCATCCTGGCCCTTTCCACCGTTTTCAGCACTCTCGAATCGGTTTCCTCAAGCGTCTTACAAGGGATGGGGATGACCGTCCGCCCGGTGGTGAATCTTTTTATCGGCTTGATTCTTAAAGTGGTACTAAACCTGTGGTGGGTCCCTTTGTGGGGCATCGGAGGTGCCGCGGCGGCGTCGGTGGTCTCGTATTGGGTCGCTGCCGAATTGAATCTTTATCAGATGAAACGGTTGACTTCCCTGCGCCTATCTCCCATTGCCCTCTGGGGAAAGCCGATGTTGGCAACGGCAGGCATGGTGGCTGCCGTCCAATTGTGGCAGTGGGTTTTAGGGGGATGGATGGGGGATCATCACTCTCGATGGGTGTTGGCTTTGGAACTAGGCAGCGCAGTGATGATCGGCGCCGGGGTGTTTGCGGTGTTGGCCGTTCTTCTCGGGGCGGTGGCGCCAAAGGAAGTCGAGTCCTTGCCCCGGGTCGGGCCTGCGGTGGCGCGGCTGCTCCGTACGGTGGGACCGCGGGGGGTTCAGCGTTAAGGAGCCGAGGAATCGGGCACAGTAATACCGGGAGGTGGCGTCAAAATGAATGAACGCGTACCCGCCGGGCAAAAGGCCGAACAGGATGCCAGGTGGCGGGAGACTCCCTTGGATTACTGGAGTATCTACGTCGACCCCGCAGCCTTGTCGGGGCAGCAGTGGGTCGACAATCCACGAGACCCTGGGTCGCAAAGAGAAGAGAACGAGGAGACCCGGGAGGATATAGAGCGGAGGCTTCAGAGAGGGGAATTGTTCATGCATCCAGTCCGGGACGTCACCCACCGAAACGAGTAAAAACCACAAAACGGGGGTCATCCCCCCGTTTTTTTTTTTTCGCCCAGGGTCCCTTATTTTTTTGTCTGTTTCCGTTCCTCCCGCTCCCACTGAACCAAGTTGGGGTAGGGATTAACCGGCCATTCTTCGCTGCCTGCGTCGATGTACATGCCGTAATGAAGATGGGGAGGGAATTTTCCCGATGTGCCTTTTCGACCGTATCCAGAGCTTCCCACATACCCGATGACCTGTCCGGGTTTGACGATTTGACCGATGGACAGTCCTTTTGCGTATCCCGAGAGATGGGCGAAATAATGGTAAGTGTTGTCGACATCCCGAATGCCGATTCTCCATCCCCCGTAGGGATTCCATCCTTTTGTTTCCACATATCCCCAGACGGTGCTGCGGACCGGGGTGCCGTAGGGTGCAAAAAGGTCGGTCCCCACGTGGATCCGGCGTCCCCCCCATCCCCGGGCCTGACCCCAAGTATTGCGATAAGTATATGAGCTTCGCAACGGGAGGGGAAAGGCGTGCCGGGACATTTCCGCAGGGGTGTGGGTGGCGAATAAGGATGAAAACAGCGTGATCCGTTCGACGATGACACTGTCCTCGTACCATTGCCAGAGGCTGCGTCGAATTTCCGGGGTGGTGGTCCCTCCGTTTCGGGACAGCCAGTCCAGCACCGAGCAGGTGCGGTCCCGGGCACTCCGGATATCGCATCGCCCGTCCCCATCCCCATCTCGTCCCACGCCATCAAACACGAAAATGGAAGGTGCGTCCTCAAGACCCGGGTTACCGAGACCGAGCCACAGCGGCCGATCCGGGCCGTTGAGTTGGGTAAATTTACCGATATGAATATGGCTTTCATAGGCCCACACCGCCTGCACCCAGGCTTTCGGCACCCGGTAGGCCCTGGACCACTGTTCGACAGGCGCTTCCCGGACGACGGCCGGGCTTTGTCGGGTGGCCACCGGACCTCCCACCTCCGCCTCAGCCGTGGCGACTCCAGCGGCAGGGCGAACACTTGATAGAGATATCAGCAGGGTGCAGACCATGAGGAGTCGGCGCCCGGTCATCAGGACATCCCGCCCTTCGCATCAGTACTCGTCATTCCGCGTCAACTCCCCGATGAGCTGTTCAGGCGTCTCCCGGTGAAGGTACTTCGTAATGCGGGCATGTGAGGGGTCGGCGATATCAAAATAAAAATATTTCACTCCCCGATAGTGCCGGCGTACCGGTTTTTTTCGCACGAAAAACGTCCTCCTCTCCGGTTTGGTTGCCCGGGGCAGTGCTGGTCTTTTGTAGTATGGTTCACAACGGTAAAGAATGTGTTAGGGAACTTTTGTCTTTCCCTTGCCTGGCAAAAGGTGTCCTCGGTACAATGAAAGAGGAATCGATCAACCGTTCGGTTAGCGAAGGGTGGACGTTGACAGGGGGACTCTGCGATCATGTTACATCTCGGGCCGCGGAACGATGTTTTTTTTGACCTTCTCGAAAAAGAAGTGGCGAATCTGTACGAAGGGGCGCGGCAGTTACTCAGTTTAGTGAACGATTACACCGATCCCCAAACACAGGTGGATCGCCTGCTAGAAATTGAACATCGAGGAGATGACATAACCCGGGAGATCATCGAACGACTCAATAAGACCTTCATCACGCCCATCGAACGAGAGGACATTTCGGGCCTTGCTTTTACCATTGATGACGTTCTGGACATGGTTGCCGGGGTGGGAGACCGCATGCTTTTGTATGAAGTAGGCCACCCGACCCCTGAGGTGGTGGAGATGTGCAAAGATATGGAGCGGGCGACGGGGGCCCTGGTCAAACTGATACACGAGATGCGAAGGCTGTCTTTTGATTCGGTTCGTTCTTTATGCGAGGAAGTGAAACGCTGGGAGATGGACGCGGACCAGCTGTATCGGCGATCGGTGGCCAAGCTGTTAAACGAACCGGGATATGATCCAATCTATGTAATTAAATGGAAAGAGATTTATGAGAAACTTGAAGATGGTATGGATTTTTGCGAAGATGTCTCGAATTTGGTCGAAGGAGTCATTTTAAAGAATGCCTAGTGCCGACATCGCTCTGGTCGCTGTGGTTGTCAGCCTCGCTCTTATTTTCGACTTCATCAATGGGTTTCACGACACGGCGAACGCTGTGGCGGCGTCGATTTCGACCCGGGCCCTAAGGCCCCGGACCGCGGTGGTTCTGGCGGGGCTGATGAACCTGCTAGGGGCGCTCGTCTTCACGGGAGTGGCTCAGACCGTCGGCAAAGAAATCGCCAATCCCTTTGTTCTGAAAGACGGCCTTTGGATCATCGCGTCTGCGATGATTGCCGGCATTGGCTGGAATCTCGCCACGTGGTATTATGGCCTCCCCAGCAGTTCTTCCCACGCCCTCATCGGTTCTGTCGCAGGGGCGGTGCTTTCTTCTCACGGCCTGGATGCTCTACACTGGTCCGGTTTTCTGCGGATTATCCAATGGCTGATCCTCTCGCCCGTCCTGGCCTTGGTTTTCGGTTTCGCCTGGATGACCAGTCTCTTGTGGTTGGTGCGAAACGTGGCACCGTCCCGGGTGACCCGGGGTTTCCGTCGAGTTCAGGTCATTGCCGCAGCGTTTCAGGCGTTCATGCACGGGACCAACGATGCTCAAAAAACCATGGGTGTCATCACCTTCGCCTTAATCTCCGCCGGTCACCTCCAAACGGCGGAGATTCCCTTGTGGGTGAAGATGGCTGCAGCCACATCCATGGCGCTGGGCACGTCGGTAGGAGGGTGGCGCATCATTCGGACGGTGGGGCGTGGTATTATGAAGATGCAGCCGATTAATGGTTTTGCCTCCGATTTAACCTCATCTCTGGTCTTGTTGTGGGCGACGATTGCGAAACAGCCGGTCAGCACCACCCATGTCATCGCTTCGGCCGTGATGGGCGTGGGAGCGGCCAAGGGGGTTGCCAAGGTGAAATGGGGTGTCGCCGGGAAGATCGTGTCCGCCTGGGTGGTCACTTTGCCGGTCAGTGCCCTTCTGGCCGCATTGGTGTATCAAATCCTGGCATTGCTCATCTACATTCCCCGTTAGTCGGGCCGGGTGTTCGTGAACCGGTGGACCAGAGCGGGATTGAAATGGAGAGGGGATGGTCATGATCGTCACGGTGGTCGGGCGCGCCAAGGAGAATGCTTTCGTGTATACCGACGCCGAGAATGATGCACAGTTGACGGTGGCCCGATTGTCGGTGGAGCCCTTCCTGTTAGAGGGGTACCGGGTGGAGGAGGTATTGTTGCTCCTTTCTGAAGGCGATTCGGTGCAAAAGGACAGATGGTATCAAGTATCCGGCCGAATCGCCCGGCGGCGGCTCGTCACTCGATCGGGGAAAACGCCCCGACTGCCCATCTGGGAGGTCCGGGTTTCGAGTCTCCAGCCTTTGAACGAAACAGAGAAACGCCCCCAATCCGACGGCTGACCGGATGGGGGCGTCTTGTATTCAGGAAACGCCTCAGATGTGCAACGCTCGCAGGCGTCGCACCCTCTCCTCGATGGGGGGATGGGTGCTGAACAGGCCGGCGATGGTCGAGCCCTTCAAGGGGTTGACGATGTACATGTGAGCGGTGGATGGGTTGACGAAAGACGGAATCTGTTGAGCGGCGGCCTCTAATTTCAAAAGGGCCGAAGCCAAGCCGTCAGGTGTTCCGGCGATCCTCGCCCCGGTGGCATCTGCCTTGAACTCCCGGGCCCTCGAGATCGCCAGTTGAATCAACGTGGCCGCGATGGGAGCCAGGATCGCCATAAACAGCCCGCCGAGGAGCCCTGGTCCCTCCTCGTCGTCCTGCCGGCCAAAACCGCCAAACATCGCCCCCCACTGAATGGCGTTGGCGATCCAGGTGATGGCACCAGCCAACATGGCCGCCATACTGCTGATGAGAATGTCGCGGTTGCGCACATGGGCCAGTTCGTGAGCCAGGACGCCCTCCAGTTCGTGGGGTGTCAGGAGTCTCAGGATCCCTTCGGTGACAGCCACAGCGGCGTGTTGCGGGTTGCGGCCGGTGGCAAAGGCGTTGGGCTGGGGCGACGGGGTGATGTACACCCGAGGCATCGGCAACCCGGCCCGATCCGCCAGCCGTCGAATCATGGCGTGGAGCTGGGGGGCTTCCGATTCGGGCAGCTCTCGCGCCCCGGACATGTGCAGGGCGATGGAATCACTGAAGAAGTAGCCCACAAAATTCATGGCCACAGCCAGGATCAAGAACATCAGCGCCCCGGACGGTCCCCCCACCCATCGACCCAACAGGACCAGCAGGACCGTCAATACACCCATCAAAAACCATGTTTTCAGCGAATTCATCCGCGGCACCTCACAGGTTTAGCCATTGAGAATCGTAGATAAACAGCAAAAGCGCCTGAGCCAGGGACAGCCCTTGTGCCAATGCGCGTTGAACTGTCGTTCGCTGAAGCGAATCGGACAATCGAGTGGCGCATTGGCGAAGTTCGGGACGGAGATCGGACAGTTCGGTTTCGAGCTGTTTCATCAACTCCTGCAACTTTTCCATTCGGTGTACCGTGTCGGAGGGAGGGGTTTGACGGTCCATGGCATCGAGCCGGTCGCGAATCTCCTCCAGGGTATACTTCCGCTTTTTCAACTCCTGGATGTATAAGAGGCGCTTGAGCGCGTCTTCCCCGTATAGCCGGTAATTGCCCTCGGTTCGCTCCTCGGGAGTCACTAACCCCATGCGGGTATAAAAATCTACCGTCCGCCGGCTGACCCTCGCTGCTTTCGCCAACTCTCCAATGCGATAGAGGCCGTCCGATTGCATCGACTCCCTCCTTTCGAAGGTTGATTTTTGATAAGTGACCTTCCAATCTTATTGTACGAAAAGATAACCATACAGTCAAACGTAATGCAGACCGTTTCGCCCCGGGGGTCCCAAGCGAAAGGGGGACTGGCCCCCGCATTTCTGTTAGAATAAAGTCGCGCCGGTGTGGGCGAATATCACGAGAGAGGGTCGAACCTGAATGAATTCCCTCCTTACATATGTATCGAATCTGGATCGCCGGGTATTCACCATTGACAATTTGCCGGAGGAAGTCATCGCGGTCGTTTTTGCTTATGTCAGCCGCAGTCCGAAGGGGTTTCGGGAGAATTTGGCCAAGCTCCTGGAGGAAGGGCAGTTACAGGGGGTGCGGGCTGTCTCCGGGGATGCCGGGGCGGAACGAGCGCAGAAAATTGCTGGAGATTTTCACGAGCGCTGGGTCATCGGGTATGGGCATTCCAGTGTCGCCGAACATGCTGTCGTCCATGTTGGTATTGAGGGGATCAGTCGGTTGGCCTCGGCGGAATTGGAGTTGGGGTCGCGATTTAATAGCTTTACTGAGTATAGCCAGCGGTATCAGCGCCCTCGCCGGGGGGCGGTCTACTTCCCTCCCGAATTACAACGCGATCCCGAGGCCCTGAACCTGTACAAAGGCCTGCAGGACCGAGCATTTGACGTTTACGAAGCGTTGTACGAAGGCTTGGTGGGGGAGTTTGCCCGACGGGTTCCCCGCCGGGACGGTGAGTCGGAACGGTCCCATCGGATTCGAGTTGAGAAGGCCGCTTTTGAGGACGCCAGGTACGCGCTCACCCTGGCCACTTTGACAAATTTGGGTCTCACCGGAAACGGGCGGGCACTTCGGGATGCCATTGTTCACCTTTTGTCCGGTCCCTACGCGGAATGCCGGGATTTGGCGGTAGAACTCGCGCAGGAGGTGGCGGGTCGATTACCGACGCTGTTGCGGCACATTTCACCCAGTGACTACCTTCGCGGTTTGGCGCGGACGTGGGCAGTCGGGACGCATGGGCAGGACAGCGGTGGCGCGAGGAGTGGCCCCGAAGTCGAGTGGTTATCGCTGCCGGACTATCGGGAATCGCTGGTGGCCCTCGTTACGGGGTTGTGGCTGGCGCATGGGGGATACGATTTTGAAGAAGCTCGCCGCCGGGCCGAAGGGATGGACTCGGAAGATTTGGAGGACATGATTCGGTTGTCATGGGAAAAGTTAACGGTTCATGACCATCCTCACGGGGCGTTTAAAACAGTGGTGTACCGGATTCTTCTCCGGGTTTCCGAAGCGAATTGGCACCAACTGCTCCGACACAATCGCGGGGCGGATTTTACCTACGGGGTTCCGGGAGGTGCGGGCGGGTGGGTTATCCCCCCTCGGGTGGAAGAAGCGGGTTTGGCGGGATTGTTGACCGATTTTCTGGCCTATAGTGACGAGGTGCGGGAGAAGATCCGGGGCCTCTGTCCCGAAGCCGTTCCTTACTGCGTCACGAATGCCCATCGGCGGGAAGTGGTCATGACCGTTAATTTGTGGGAACTGTACCATTTGATTAACCTGCGTACCTCCCCGGAGGCGCAATGGGACATTCGGCAAGCTTTCGAGATGATCGATCGAGAATTGCGGGATCGTCACCCGGCGTTGATCGGGGGTGCCCGTCGCCGGAGTGGGGTAGAGGCGGGACCCGGGGTCGGGCGATGAGCGGGCAGAGCTTGAAAGGATGAGGTGGATGGAAGGGATTCGATTAGAACGCAGGGGGCCAGCGGCGATCATTACTGTGGATCGGCCCGAGGTGCGCAATGCCATTGATGAGTCGACGGCAGAAGCGTTGGCCGAGGCGATCAGGGAGTGCCGACAGGATCCGGCGGTGCGGGGAATCGTCATTACCGGTGCGGGGGATCGGGCGTTTATTTCGGGTGGGGACGTCAAGCAGTATTTGGGGAAGGGTGGAGGACGGGCGGCGATCTACGCCGTCATGTCCAGAATGCGCTACGTGTTGGAGCAGATCTATTTTTGCCCGAAACCGGTGGTGGCGGCGGCCCGGGGGGCGGTACGGGGCGGCGGCGCCGAGGTGCTTGCAGCCTGCCACTGGCGGCTTGGGACACCGGACGTGTCAGTGGGCTTTGTTCAGGTGACTCTAGGGATTGTGCCGGGGTGGGGGGGAGGCTCGATTTTGGTGCGGCGACTGGGGGAAGCCCGGGCGTTGCCGGTGTTGTTGGACGGGGAAGTCTACAACGGAGAGGAGGCCGTGGAGCGCGGACTGCTGGATGAGCTTGTGCCCGGGGATGAACTGCTGGGAAGGGCGGTGCGCCAGATTGAGCGGTGGGCTCGGTGGGATGCCGAAGCTGTGGCGGGCATCCTTTCCATCGTGCGCTCCTCGGGGAGTCTTGCACAAGCGATGGACTTCGAATCGAAAACGTGTTCATCGCTGTGGGGTCGAGAGGCGCATTTAGAGGCGATGCGCCCGTTTTTGTCGAAACGGGGCAAAAAATGAGGAATAGGACAGGATTTCAAGTTGCAAAGCCGGGAGGAAAGCCTTATACTATCTTGCGTATACTTGCCGAAGAGGTGAGGAATTCATAGGAACCAGCATCCACTTAAAGGGTTAGGACCTCATGCCGGGGCGAGTTTTCGTGTTGGATTCGCCCGGTTCGCGCGTGTCTGCGTGATGGACTAACTTTCCCCCGTGGTGGATGGCGTAGGTCCCGCATGCCTGAGAGGGCATGAGATCAGCTTTAAAGGGGGATTCAACATGGACACGATGGGTCGTCATGTGATTGCTGAGCTGTGGGGCTGCGATCGGGAGAAGTTGAACGACCTGATGGGAATTGAACGGATCATGGTAAGGGCGGCTCTAGAGGCCGGGGCAGAGATTCGAGAAGTGGCTTTTCACAAGTTTGCGCCGCAGGGCGTCAGCGGCGTGGTGATTATCTCCGAATCGCACCTGACGATTCACAGTTTCCCCGAACACGGGTATGCGAGTATCGATGTATATACGTGCGGGAATCGCATTGACCCCAACGTGGCCTGCGACTACATCACGCGGGCGCTAGGCGCCGAAACGCGGGAGTCGCTGGAGGTACCACGCGGCTTGGGACCGGTGCGCGTGGCGGAACAACGCGTAGAAGCGGTGGGTTGAAAGCTGAGGGTTTTTGGCGTTTTGACCTGGGTGAGGCGGCCCGACTGGACGAGGTCACCTGGTGGTCGGCGGGCGTCAATTGGGAAGCGACGAAGGAAAGTTCCGGGCGGTCGAATCGCACCGCCCGTTTCCGTTCAAAACCCCTTGCAAGGATCTGTAGGATGACGTATAATAGCAACTGTCCGCCGCGAAGGCGAAAAGGCGGCAAGTGAGAAAGGCAGCCGTCCATCGGGCGGAGAGATGTGGGACCGTAGCTCAATGGGAGAGCACTGCGCTGGCAGCGCAGGGGTTGAGGGTTCGAATCCCTTCGGTTCCACCATTTTGTTGGGCGGTTAGCTCAGCGGGAGAGCACCTGCCTTACAAGCAGGGGGTCGGCGGTTCGATCCCGTCACCGCCCACCAGAAGTAGAAGACGGAAGGGCATGGACGGTCGGAGAGGCGATCGTCCTTTTGTTTTCGCGAACGGGGGACAGGTGGATGTCGAAAAAGCATCGGCACGATGACGCGCGCAAGGACAAACCGTCTAAGTGGGACGCCGGGGAGTCCAAAGGTGCAGAAATTGGCGGTCTCCCGCCCACTGTATCCGAGTGCCACAACAATGAGGGGCATGTTGACGAGAACCCTGACAATCACAAACGAATGTATCCGCTCTACGTCGAGCTGGTCAAATGGCAGCGACATTTGATTCAGGCGGATGAACGGGTGGTCATCTTGATCGAGGGCCGGGATGCCGCGGGGAAAGACGGCATGGTCAAAACTTTCGTGAAGCACCTCAGTCCCCGGGAAACCCGGGTGGTGGCCCTCGGCAAACCGTCAGACCGCGAGCAGACCTGTTGGTATTTTCAACGCTACGTGCCCCATCTACCCGCCTCCCACGAAATGGTCATTTTTAATCGCAGTTGGTATAACCGGGCGGGGGTGGAGCGGGTGATGGGTTTTTGTACTGAGGAGCAATATGAAGAATTCATGCAGACTGTGCCGCTTTTCGAACAGATGTTGGTGCGTTCGGGCATCAAGTTGTTCAAATATTATCTCGATATCTCGAAAAGTGAGCAGAAAAAGCGGCTCAAGGATCGCAGAGAGAACCCCTTAAAACAGTGGAAAGTGAGCCCTGTCGACGAAAAAAGTCAAGCCCTGTGGGACTCCTATAGCCGGGCCCGCAATGCCATGTTTTCCCGCACTCACCACGCCCTCGCTCCGTGGATTGTCGTCCGGGCAGACGACAAACGAGCCGCCCGGGAGAACTTGATCAGGGATTTTTTGTCCCGTGTTTCCTATGAAGGGAAAAACGAAGCATTGGCGCGCCCCGATCCCCATGTGGTGTTTCTGTACCACGAGGCTTATCTCGCTAACGAAATGATCGCCCCTTGAATGGAAAAGGATGCCCGAACGGCCGAGAGTCGTCCGGGCATCCTTTTGTAGAGTTGAGCTTCTGTTCTTTCCGCTCATTATGCGTCTTAGCGCACCCGCCCGAATCCGTACAGGTGGTTGCGCCAATATCCCGACGTGATCGAGCGAATTCCCACTCCCGCATTGTCCGCGCTCAGCATTCGGCCGTTGCCGAGGTAAATCCCGACGTGGGTGATGGTGTCAGACGTGTCGTAGGTCTGGGTGAAAAACACCAAATCCCCGGGCTGGGCCTGGCCCTCTCCGATGTGTTGGGTGGCGTTGTACTGCCCTTGGGCCGTTCTCGGCAAACCGATGCCCGATTGCCCATACACCCACTGAACGAGTCCGGAGCAATCAAAACTGGTCTGGGGGCTTGCTCCTCCAAAGACGTAAGGGTTCCCTATGTATGCCATCGCGGCTTGCGGGATCGACGTCAATCCCCGGGCGGAAAGGCTCGGCGCTGCTGCTCCCCCGTTCCACGAAGCCTGACCCGGACCCACCATGGCATAGACTGTCCTGGGAGCCGATTGCTGGGAGAGTTGCCGTTGTACTTGTCCGAGTTGATTCTCGCGACTGTGTTTCTCAGCCACAAGTTTTCGCAAGGTGTCCGACAAGTTCAAGAGGGCCAACTGTTGTTGTTGCTTTTGGCTCTCGAGGTCTCTTTTCAAAGCTTGAACTTCATCCCGCTTCTTTCTGGTCTCGTCGAAAATCTGCCGATTCTGCATGGCGATCCTCGAGAGTGCGTACATCCGGTCGACAAAATCGCTGAAACTTGTGGATGAGAGAAGCACCTCCAGGTAGCTGACCGTGCCGTCCTCGTACATGGCCCGTAGCCTCTTGTTCAGCAAATCTTGCTGAACCTGGAGCTGCTTCTCTGCGGCGGTCAATTCCTGCGCTGTACCCGCAATCCGGGCATCCAAATTCACCAACTGGTCTTGTAAGCTCGCAATCTGTCTTTGTGTGTCGTTCGCTTGGCCTTGCAGTTGCTGGATCTGTATCTGCAAGGTATGGGACTGATTGGTTAAGTCCCGAAGTCCGGCGGGTGGTTGGTAAGGGGTAATCCACTCCGCTTTGGCCGCAGGCAGTGCGACGCCGGTGAATAAACACCCTGCGACGATTGCCGTAAGCATACGTCGGCGCAACGCGTCTCCTCCTCTCGGCATAACTGAATCAACCGGTTCGCTCCGGCGCAATTCGCAAAAACCGGTGGTACTAATTCGACGCGGATCGTCATAATTCCTGCCGATTTGTCGAATGACACAGATTTTTGCTATTTGGTTTCCCTTACTCCCTCTGTCATACGCACGCCCCTTTGCACATATCGTGAAAAGGCGGGAGGGGCGTCCATGAACACGGTGAGCCTTTGCATGATCTCCCGAGTACCTCGAGATCTGGGAACGATTTTGCACAGCGATGTGATGGTGACCCATCGGCCGGTGGGCGGCCATTCCGCGCGAAATCTTCGGATTTATGAACGGAGATGGCAGGGCTTCTCGGTTTCTAATTCATAGCGACTGGCAGGAATCGAACGTTTCAGTGTCGAATGGATTTCATGGATCGGAAAAAATAACTTTAGACGTGCAATTAGGGCTGACGGCGAAAGGATCAGAAGCGATTAGACGGGAGTGACTGTATTGCCGACCAAGCGACCGTCGACGGAAGACTGGATGGAGATGTTGGAGCAAGGTGGATACATCGCGGATATGAGCTTGGCCGGGATGGTTAAACTGGCGGTTGAGTTACGGCGGCCCCTGTTATTGGAAGGGCCGGCCGGCGTCGGGAAAACATCGCTAGCTGACGCGGTTGCCCTCGCCCTGCATAAACCCCTTGTTCGCTTGCAGTGTTTTGAAGGTTTGGATGCGAGCCAAGCGCTTTACGATTGGAACTATCATAAACAGATGGTCGATATCGCCCGGGGGGACGCCCGGGAGGTTTTCGGTGAGGAATACTTGTTGGAACGGCCGTTGATGCGGGCTTTGCGAACGCCCGGGGGTTGTGTGCTCCTGATCGATGAGGTGGATCGCGCGGATGAAGGGTTCGAGGCCCTTTTATTGGAATTTCTCGCCGATTATCGGATTACGGTACCGGAATGGGGCACGGTGGCCGCCCGGGAGCCCCCTGTGGTTTTTCTCACGTCCAATCGGACCCGGGCCCTCAGCGATGCGCTTCGCCGGCGCTCTCTTTATGTTTACTTGAGTTGGCCGGACACGCACAGGGAGTCAGCGGTGGTGCGAAGGCGCGTCCCCGGACTGACGGAGGAAGCGGTTTCACACATCGTCCGGGCGGTCCAGATACTGAGGGGTTGGGATTTATTGAAACCGCCGGGCGTAGCGGAGACGCTGGACTGGGCCCGGGCCTACGAGCTGGGAGGCCAGTGGAGTGAAGATTGGATCCGGGAGACGCTGGGCTGCGTGATCAAGGAAATTCTCGACATGGATGTTGTCACATCGAGAATTCCGGAGCTTTTAGATGGGACTTGACTGAGCCGGCAGAAAAGGGTCCTCAATAAAACAGGCGGGCAGTCTAGCCCTGCTCGGGGAAAACCCGGGAGGTCGCCCGAGGGGGGTCTCAATGAAGGAGGCCGGACGGCTGGTGTCGGACCGGGCCAGGGGGTTCCGGACACGCGCGGCAACCCTCCGGGGTGGATTCGACGAATGGGGCGTCGTTTCTCTCTGACTCCCGATGTGCCCAGCAGGAAGAGGAAGCAGACCAGGCCGGGCCACGGGGTGGATCTTCAGGGCACAGCCCGCCTCTGGGCCCGGCGAGGGGGGGCTATTCCGAAGTTTGCTCCCAGGGTTTTCCCCAGGCAGCCCGGCCGCCTCGCCGTGCTTTGGGATGTGTCCGGTTCCATGGAAGAGTATGTTGAACTTTATCTACCCTGGCTTTATCAGCTGGTGCACCGTTTGCCCCGGGTAGGCGTGTTTCCTTTTGCCGCAGAATTGGTCGACGCCACCGAGGTGCTACGAGGTCCTTATGCGGTCGCCAGGGTACGTCTGGGCCAGTTCAGCCGGGTGTTCTCCGGGGGCACCCGTATTGGAGAAGCGGTTCGCGAATGGCTGGATCGATTCGGCGCCCAGTGGCTCGGAGGCGGGCGTTTGACATTGTTGATCATCAGTGACGGATGGGATGCCGGCGATCCCGAGGCACTCGTCCTTGCGCTCCGGACATTGTATTCCCGGGGTGTGGTGATCGTCTGGATGAACCCGCTTATGGCCACCCCGGGTTTTTCCCCCCACACCCGGGCGCTGCGGGCGGCCAAGCCCTTTGTGCGCCTCATGATATCCGGCCATTCTCCGAATGCCCTGTTAACCTTATCGACATAAGGTCATTCTCGGCCGTTGCGGGTGGCAAGACCGGGCGGCCAGTTGATTACACCACATATGGATGGAGGGGTCGAGATTGAAACCGGCGGCTTTTGACTATTACAGTCCGACCAGTTTGGACGAGGCCCTGCAACTGCTTCGGGACATCCCTGGGAGCAAAGTGATCGCCGGAGGGCAGAGCTTGATCCCGCTGATGAACTTTCGCCTGAGCCGCCCATCGGCTTTGGTTGATTTAAACGCCGTGGATGGCTTGGATCGGATTCAGGTGGTGGGTGGTGCACTTCGCCTGGGCGCACTGGTGAGACACGAGGAGTTGCATCGAAATCTGGAGGTGCGTTCTCACCTCCCCGTCCTCGCTGAAGCCGCGGGGCATATTGGCCACTGGGCCATTCGCACCCGGGGTACGTTGGGGGGCTCGTTGGCCCACGCGGATCCAGCCGCCGAGCTGCCGGCCGCACTTACGGCACTTGGGGGGGTTATCGAGCTATCCGGCCCGGAGGGGCAACGCAAAATTCCGTCCGAGGAATTTTTCCTGGGCTACCTCATGACCGACCTGAGGGATGACGAGATTCTCACGGCGGTGGAGATTCCAATGCAGCGGGATGCTTCCTGGGGTTTTTGTGAATTTGCCAGAAGGCCGGGGGATTTTGCCCTGGCGGGAGCTTTTGTCGAAGTGCGGGGGGACGCCACCGGAAGCGTGACCTGGTTTGGTATTGCAGGGCGACCGGAACGGCGTGCGGTGACCTTCTCCGGGGATGAGGCGGAGAGGCGTCGGATGTGGGCTGAGACCCTGGAGATGGTGGATGTGGAGGAGGAGTATCGTCGGCGCCTGGCCAGTGAAGCGGCAGAAGCGGCGTATCGGCAAGCCATGGGGAGGGGACGGCAATGATCGAGAACAGCGGGGGAAAGACGGTACCCATTACTTTAAAAGTCAATGGGCAATCCTACAGTATCGATGTGGAGCCGCGGTGGCTGTTGTCCGACGTCCTTCGGCACCGCCTCGGGATGACGGGCACCCACGTTGGGTGTGAACAGGGGGTTTGCGGCGCCTGTACCGTCTTGGTGGATGGGAAGCCCGAGCGCAGCTGTCTCATGTTTGCAGTCCAGGCTGCTGGTCGGGAGATCACCACCGTGGAAGGATTGACCCCTGCCGATGGGTTGAGTCCGGTCCAAGAAGCTTTTCAAAACCATCATGCCCTTCAGTGCGGATTCTGCACGCCGGGAATGGTGGTCACTGTGGAAGCTTTGCTGCGGGACAATCCCCATCCTAGCGAAGAGCAGATCCGGGAAGCCCTGTCTGGGAATTTGTGCCGGTGCACAGGTTATCAATTCATCGTCGATGCAGTCCTGGATGTGGCGCAAAAGGGGGTGCGTTAAGTGGCCGGTGAGGTACTGAAACCGAGGTTTACCGGAGCCCGGGTGACCCGGCTGGAGGACGCTCGGCTTCTTCGGGGCCAGGGGTCTTATCTGGACGATATCGACGTCCCTGGAATGTTGGAGGTGGCTTTCGTCCGATCGACCCGGGCGGCGGCTCGGATCGTATCGGTGGACACCACCGAGGCCCGGAAAATTCCCGGCGTTCACGCCATTTTTACGGCAGAGGATTTGGGCCTGTCCCTCAAATTCAATCCATACGACGTGGTTCAGCCGGTTCTGGCTAAAGATGAGGTTCGTTTCGTCGGTGAGCCCATTGTGGCGGTGGTGGCGGACAACCGGTATATTGCCGAAGATGCGGCCGAGCTGGTGAAGGTAGAATACGAAAATTTAGAGCCCGTTCTCGATATGCGCCGGGCGTTGGAGGATGGTCCACGTCGGGTCCACAGCCATCGGCCCAATCTGTTTGACCACCGGGAGATTATCAGCGACGGATTCTCCGAAGCGTTTTCCTCCGCACCTCGGCGGCTTCAGTTAACGTTTCGGGTTCACCGGCAAACCGGCGTGACTTTGGAGACCCGTGGCTGTGCGGCGGCAGTCGACCCGTTGGGCGGACGGCTCACCGTTTACGTCGGTCATCAGTCCCCCCACAGCGTTCGCTCTCTTCTCGCCCGGGTTTTGGGCATACCGGACAACCGGATCCGCGTAGTGGTGCCCGAAGTGGGCGGCGGATTTGGCATCAAAGCCATGTTTTATCCGGAGTATGCCGCGGTGGCCCAGATGGCCAGGCGGCTTGGGAAGCCAGTCAAATGGGTGAGCGACCGGACCGAGGCTTTGTTTACGGACGCCCATGCCCGGGACAGTCTTCACGAGGTGGAAGTGGCTTTTGAAGAAGACGGGCGGATCGTGGCTATCAAAGATCATGTGATTGGCGACACGGGAGCCTACCCATTCCCCGGGTTTCCAGGAGCTGTCGGGGAGTCGAACTGGGCGACGGAGATGATCACAGGACCGTACAAGATCCCCCATGTGTCTATTTTCATCGACAATGTCTTCTCGAATAAAGCGCCCCTCGGGCCGTATCGGGGGGTGGGAGGGCCCATCGGCGCCCAAGTCCAGGAAGGGATTGTGGATGCTGTGGCCCGGGCGCTCGGCAAAGATCCTGTAGAGGTTCGCCGCGTGAACATGATCGGACCCGAGGATTTTCCCTATCATACTCCGACGGGAAATGTCTACGACCCGGGGTCTTACCAGGAGTCTTTGGCACGAGCGGTTCAAATGCTGGAATACGATGAGTTGCGCAAAAAGCAGGCGGAGTGGCGCCAGGAGGGTCGATACGTGGGGGTGGGGTTCTGCGTGTTTGTCGAACCCTCGGCGATGGCGGAGTCCGAGGCCGGATCGACGCCTTATGAGGCAGCGACCATCCGTGTCGAGCCCTCCGGTACCGTCACGGCGGCTTTTGGGCTCGGGCCGACCGGACAGGGCCACGAAACCACCATGGCCCAGTTAATTGCCGATCGGCTGGGGGTTGATGTCAAAGATGTGGTGGTGCTTCACGGCGACACGGACAGTGCTCCTTTTGGCGGGGGAACTGGGGGAAGCCGCTCGGGAACCATCGGGGGCGGCGCGGCGCTTCGGGCCGGGGACGAGATGCGCAAGAAGATCGTGAAGCTCGCCGCTCACATACTGGAAGCTGCGGAGGAGGACATTGTCCTAGAGGGCGGTCAGGCGTATGTGGCCGGGGTCCCGGCCAGGGCAATTTCGATTCGTCAAATCGCCCGAGTTGCGTACACCGACGTCGCCCGGCTGCCGAAAGACATGCAGCCTGGCCTGGAGGTGACCATCCGCTATCGGCCCCCTCTACCGGCGACTTACTCCAACGGCACCCACGCCGCCGTCGTGGAGGTGGATGTCCGGACGGGTTTCGTGAAAGTTCTCGACTACGTGGTGGTGAACGATTGCGGGCGACTGATCAATCCCTTGATCGTGGAAGGACAAATTCACGGAGGGGTGGCCCAGGGGATCGGAAGCGCCTTTCTGGAAGAGCTCCGGTACGATGAGGACGGGCAGTTGGTGACAGGATCTCTCATGGATTATCTGTTGCCCGAAAGCGTCGATGTCCCCCGGGTGCGGGTTGAACATATTGAGACCCCGTCTTCCAGTGAGGGCGGGTTCAAAGGGATGGGCGAAGGGTCCCTGATCGCCGCCCCGGGGGCGTTGGCCAACGCCGTCTCCGACGCCCTCGCGCCCTTTGGCGTATTTGTCACCGAGTTGCCTATCCTGCCCGAGCAGATCACCGCATGGGTTGAGGCGGCAAAGCGGATTGCGGCGAAAGGGGCTTGACCTTTAGGAACGGGAGTGGGCCGCTGCTTGACGGTTCGCCCGACAGGCGGCGGTCCCAGCCCGGATCAGATGCGTCGTCGGTTGGATGAGAATCTATTGGGGTGAATAAGGGAACGTTAACCGCTGCATCCAGTGGGTCCAAAACCATATGTGCCCGCTCTCGTCGGATGCCTTGACACAGTTGCCCGTATGGCGATATGCTTAATTTTGCCCGGTCAAGGTCAAAATCCATGGCCTGCGTACAGGTATCGGGCCGAAGCCCTTCGGGTCTTAAAATGTAGTTTTGCAGCAGATGTGCCGGGATGGCGGAATCGGCAGACGCAACAGACTTAAAATCTGTTGGGGCATAGCCCCGTGCGGGTTCGAGCCCCGCTCCCGGCACCATTTTGAAGAATGCTGTGATGATGCGCCATGATCGATCATGGGTACAATTGGGAATGGATGCGTTTTCGCGTTTCTTTGTTGGGTGTCTGTTACTAGTTAAATGCAGTCGTCAACTCTTAACAGACGCTGGCCAGTCAACCCTAAAAGATGCTGCTTAGGGGAAGGGGCTTGGACCTGTTCAAGATCCTTCCCTTGTTTTTGCAAGTGTTTTCGAACCTATTGCTCACCTTGTTTCACGAAGGTGTCCGGCATCAACACGGCGATGACTTCGCCCTTGGCGCAGAGGGTATCGCCCGCATAGACTTCCGCGTCCACCTTCCACTTCGTAGGGCTGATTTCTTCAACCGTACCCACAGCTTTTAACTGAACCCCCTGAGGCGTCGGACGGATAAATTTTACTTTTAAGGAGCCGGTCACAAAACGTGGCGGTTCCGCTCCGTCACCGACCTCGTGTCCGTTCTTCCGGTGCAGCGCCAGGGAGGCGGATCCGGTTCCGTGGCAATCAATGAGGGAAGCAATGACTCCACCGTACACAAAACCCGGTATTGCAGTATGTTCCGGTTCCGGAGTAAAGTAGGTGACCGTCTGGTCCCCCTCCCATCCAGTGCGAAAATGATGCCCTTTCTCATTCAGTCTTCCGCAGCCGTAACACCACGAAAAGGTGTCTGGGTATTCGTCTTGGATCGCTTTGACAACGACTGGTTCCATGAATTTCACTCCTTGTCCGATTCAAAGATAAAATGGGTGGCATTCTTGAGACTAAGTCTATTTTACATGTTAGACGACTTGACCGATACCACCTGCGGCGTGTGCGGGTGAGTTCATAAAACAGGAGTTTTTGCCGGGGCGTCGAAAGATTAATGCAGATCCTTCGATGGACCAGTAAAAATTCACGTTCAGGGAGGTGTGCTGTGTGATCACAGGTGTCAATAATGTCGGGGTCGCGGTTCGGGACCTACAGCGTTCGTTGTCTTTTTATCGGGTTCTCGGCTTTGAAGTTGTGGGGGAGGATGAGACACCAGGGGCGACGATTCGTGCGGGCACGGCGGTGCTGTACCTATTTCAGACGTCCGGGCCAGCGGCGGTGGGTCACCGCCAGCCAGATTTGGTCGGTAATCCAACGGGGATCGACCACATTAGTTTTGACGTTCCCGATGTGGATCGCCTGTATGAAGCACTCCGGGGCCAGGTGGATTTTGAAGGGGTGCCCGAAGACCAGCCTTGGGGGTACAGAGCGGTCAGCCTCACCGACCCGGATGGGAATCGACTGTATTTTCTTTCTGCTATCCAAGGTGGTCAATAACTGGGCCATCGGTGATGAAATGAGTTTGACAGTCCTTGCATAAAAATGTCGCCCATTTCGAAGGCTACGAGGGAAAGCCGAAAGGGGGCGGCGAGGATATGTCGAATCGCAGTCGAGTGGAAGGACGACCGGGGGGTACCGAGTCTCAGGAAAACGAATGGGGCCCTGGCACTTGGCGTTTGTTGCAAGATGAAGCCGAAAGTCTTCGTGAAACCCACCGTCAGGTCATGGACAGCTATCGGAGCGGGACCATCGATCATTTGAACGGGCAGGGGGGCACATCGTCCGGAGAGCGGACGCCGGCGGAGGACGGTGACAGGTTCAGCGAAGAGAGCTCATAGACTGGAAATTCGTCCTTGACAAGAATTTAAGTGCAACTTATAATTCAACCAGATAGTGCTATGTCGTGTATGTGGGGTTCAACAACTCGTATTGAGAGACGTTTATTGGACGATGTGCGAGTCGCGGTTATGCTGTGGTCGATGAGACTACCCCAAAACCAGATGCGCAAGGCATCAAATCCCCGTCTCAAGACGGGGATTTGATGTGAATTGACATCCGGTGGCACGATGTTTATAATACGGCCCCAGAGGATTAACTTGTATCTCAGGTTCTGAATGGATCAGTGAGAAAAGGCGATGACCGAGGAGAGTACCGGCGGGATCGGGCCAGAGAGAGGAGCCGCCTCGATACGTGGGCGGGTGGAAGCTCCTTGCCGAGGAACGTTTGGGAAAACCCCCTCGTAGCCGCGCGCCCAACCCGTCCTGACGTGGGGGCGGCAAGTAAGCGCAGCCGTGGCCGGCGTTAATGGCGAAGGAGGACTTGTGAGGGGAACGTGGGCGACCAAGGCGACCCCTTACAAGTTAAAGTAGGGTGGAACCACGAACGAGCGTCTTCGTCCCTGCCAATTCGGCGGGATGAAGGCGCTTTTTTGATGTGTGGTGTTGACAACAAACAAGGAGGAAGTTCGGATGAGTGTACAGGTTACAGATCCTGTAAGGATCCGCTTGATGGACGGTTCGGTTCGGGAATTCCAGAAAGGGGCCACTCTGGCAGAAGTGGCCGGGAGTCTGTCCCGGTCCCTGGGCAAAAATGCCGTGGCGGCCAAGTGGAACGGGAAGCTGGTAGACCTTTCGACGCCTGTGCAAGAGGATGGGGAGGTGGAATTCGTCACCCTCGACGATCCCGAGGGCCTGGAGGTGTACCGGCACACCTGTGCCCACGTGATGGCCCAGGCTGTAAGCCGCTTGTTTCCAGGCACGAAGTTCGCCATTGGACCGGTGATCGAGGATGGATTCTACTATGATTTTGCCGATCATGAATTTACCCCCGAAGATCTCCCCAAGATCGAGCAGGAGATGGAGCGGGTGGTGAAGGAAGATCTGCCAATTCGCAGGGAAGTGCTCGGCCGGGAAGAGGCGTTGGCGATGTTCCGGGACCGGGACGACCGGTTCAAGGTGGAGATCATCCAGGACCTGCCCCCGGATGCGGTGATCACGGTGTACCATCAAGGGGAGTTCACCGATCTGTGCCGGGGACCGCATCTTCCCTCCACCGGCCGAATCAAAGCGTTTAAACTGTTGTCTTTGGCCGGTGCATACTGGCGAGGGGACAGCAACCGGGAGATGCTCACCCGCATCTACGCCACTGCTTTTCCCACCCAGCGACAACTTGACGAGTATCTGCGCCGAGTGGAGGAAGCCCGGAAGCGCGATCACCGCCGGGTGGGACGGGACTTGGAATTGTTCTTTTTCGCAGACGAGGCCCCGGGGATGCCTTTTCTTCTCCCCAAGGGCATGGTGATCCGCAATGAACTGGAGCGGTTTATGCGGGAGTTCCTGAATGAATACGATTATGAAGAGGTCAAGACGCCGATCTTGATGGACCGGGTGCTCTGGGAGCGTTCCGGCCACTGGGATCACTACAAAGAAAACATGTATTTCACCGAGGTGGATGAACGGGAATTTGCCTTAAAACCCATGAATTGTCCCGGTCACGCCCTCACCTTTAAACACCGGGTCCGGTCTTATCGGGATCTGCCCATCCGGATGGCGGAGTTCGGGTTGCTGCACCGCCATGAGTTGTCCGGCGCCCTGCACGGGCTACTTCGGGTCAGGGAGTTCACCCAGGACGACGCCCACTTGTTCGTGCGCCCGGATCAGATCCAAGACGAAGTGTTCGCCTGCATGGATTTGATCGATCGCGTGTATGCCACGTTTGGTTTTCCCTACCGGGTGGAGTTGTCGACCCGGCCCGAGAATTCTACCGGCTCTGATGAACTGTGGGAGGCGGCCACCGAGGGATTGCGCCAGGCCCTGGAGAGCCGAGGCCTAGAGTATCAAATCAATGAAGGAGATGGAGCCTTTTACGGGCCGAAGATCGATTTTCACGTGAAGGACAGCCTTGGGCGTTCCCACCAATGCGGCACCATCCAGTTGGATTTTCAAATGCCCGAGAAATTTGATCTCACCTACGTCGGCGAGGACAATGAACGCCACCGGCCGGTGATGATTCACCGGGCTGTACTGGGGTCGTTCGAGCGGTTTTTCGGACTTCTCATCGAGCATTACAACGGAGCTTTTCCCGTGTGGCTGGCACCGGTGCAAGTTCGGATCCTGACCATTGGCGCCGGACACCTGCCCTACGCCAAGGAGGTGCAGAGCCGGGCGAGGGCCATGGGTCTCCGAGTTGAAGTAGATGGGCGGGCTGAAAAAATCGGCTACAAAGTCCGGGAAGCCCAGGTGCAGAAAATCCCGTACATGCTGGTCATCGGGGATCAAGAGGCTCAAACGGGTGAAGTCTCGGTTCGCAAACGGGGACAGGGTGACCTCGGCCGGAGATCCGCCGAGGAGATCCTCGCCGCGATTGCCGAAGAAGCCCGGACCAGAACCCCTTGACCGGTGAGCCCGGCTATGGTAGGATGGTCCTCGTCAGAAGAATAGGGAACTCCAAGTAGAAGCTGTCCGCTTCTCACCCGTCGGCGTCGAAGCTGACTGCTGCCGGGTTTCAAAGATGCCAGTCACACCTGCGGGTGACTTCATCATGCATAATCGGCGCGGACAGAGTTCCGCGCTTTTTTATGGCCGCCCATTCTCGGGCGGAAGGATCTTCACTGGAGGTGACAGATGATTAGCAAGGAAGATCTGCAAGTGAACGAACAGATTCGGGCCCGGGAAGTGCGGTTGATCGATGTGGACGGCGAGCAGTTGGGAATCGTTTCGTTGCGGGATGCCCTTCGCATCGCAGCCGAAAAAAACCTGGACCTGGTCAACGTTGCGCCCACGGCCAAGCCGCCGGTTTGTCGAATCATGGATTATGGTAAGTATAAATACGAACAGTCCAAACGCGACAAAGAAGCTCGGCGCAACCAAAAGATCGTGAGTCTCAAAGAAGTGCGGCTCACTCCCAACATTGAAGACCACGATTTTCAAACCAAACTTCGGGCGGTGGTCCGTTTTCTGGAGCAGGGGGACAAGGTGAAAGCCACGGTTCGTTTCCGCGGCCGGGAGATCACCCACACCCGGATTGGCCAAGGGATCCTCGAGCGCATGGCGAAAGAAGTGGAGAACCTGTGCGTGGTGGAGCGGCCTCCGAAGTTAGAGGGGCGGAACATGATCATGATTCTTGCCCCCAAGCAGTCGAACCACTGATCACGGAATGGAGGAGCAGGAATGCCGAAGATGAAAACCCAACGGGCCGCGGCGAAGCGGTTCCGGAAAACGGGATCCGGGAAACTGAAGCGGTTTCACGCGTACCACAGCCATTTGTTTACGGGGAAGACGCCGAAGAGGAAGCGTAAACTGCGTAAAGCCGCTTTGGTTTCCAAGGGGGATTTTAAGCGGGTCCGGCAATTGGTGACCTATTTAAAATAATAAACGAAGCCGAAGCGGGAAGAGACAGGACCAAAAACAGGGGGTTTGAGTCATGGCACGAGTTAAAGGAGGGCCGGTCACCCGGCGCCGCAGAAAAAAGGTGATTAAACTAGCCCGGGGGTATTTTGGGGCGAAACACCGCTTGTACAAGATGGCGAATCAGCAGGTGATGAAATCGCTGATGTACGCCTACCGAGATCGGCGGCAGCGCAAGCGGGATTTTCGCAAACTGTGGATCAGCCGGATCAATGCGGCGGCTCGGTTGAACGGCCTTTCGTACAGTCGTTTGATGCATGGATTGAAAATGGCAGGGGTGGAAGTAAACCGAAAGATGTTGGCGGATTTGGCCGTCAATGATGATAAAGCTTTTACGGAATTGGCAAACCTGGCCAAAACCAAATTAAATGCTTGATTTGGGAAAGACCTACCTGGTAGGTCTTTCCTTATACGAGAGCATATAGTTTTCCCTATGTAGAGTGATGATACATACTATCAGCGGACAAGCAGTCGGTACCTGGAGGCGAGGGGACCAGGGACTATACGGAATCAGATGGGTGGGTGACAAGGTTGTCGAGCCGGCCTTCAATATGGACCCCAGCCCGGGTATTGGTGTTGGGATTTGCTGCTGTTATCTTCGTCGGGGGGGTCCTTCTCAGCTTGCCCATCTCCTCCCAAAGCGGGCAGGGGCTGGACTTTCTGGATGCGCTGTTCACAGCGACGTCCGCGGTGTGCGTCACCGGGCTGGTGGTGGTCGATACCGGAACGTACTTCAGCCATTTTGGACAAGTGGTTATTCTTCTGCTTATTCAGATCGGCGGTTTGGGATTTATGACCGTGGCGACTTTCCTGCTCATCATGTCCCGGCACCGAATCGGTCTCAAGGAACGGCTGGTCATTCAGGAATCGCTCAATGTGGGCACCCTTTCGGGGTTGGTCAAATTTAGTCGCAATGTGGTGCTGATGACTTTGACGGTGGAGGGAATCGGCGCCCTCATCCTCGCTGCGCGTTGGAGTTTCGATATGCCGTGGTGGCGGGCGCTGTATTTCGGGGTTTTTCACGGCGTGTCCGCTTTCTGTAACGCCGGGTTCGATTTATTCGGGGATTTTCGCAGTTTGTCGGGTTATGCTGAGGATCCCGTCGTGAACCTGACCATCATGGCCTTGATCATCCTCGGGGGCATGGGCTTTACGGTGATCGTGGATCTTATGAAGCGTCGCCGGAGCCGGCGGCTGAGTCTTCATACGAAACTTGTGGTGATCACATCACTGGGGCTGCTGCTGGCGGGTGCGGCGGCGTTTTTGGCTTTAGAATGGAACCGGCCTCAGACTTTTGGACTATTGGATTGGAAGGGAAAGATCTTTTCGGCGTTATTCCTCAGCGTCACCAGCCGCACGGCGGGGTATACCACCGTAGACATCAGCCAGTTGTCCACTCCGTCTTTATTTTTGGATATCGTGTTGATGTTCATCGGTGCTTCGCCCGGTTCGACCGGCGGGGGAATCAAGACGGTCACTTTCGCCGCCATTGTCCTGTTTACCTGGTCCGTCATTACCGACAAGGAGAACGTGGTGTTGTACGGACGAACGATTTCCACCAAAACGATCTACAAGTCGTTGTCGATTGCGATTATGTCGATCATGTTGATCGCCACATGGACCTTTATCCTGACGTTAATGGAGCCGGTCAATTTTATCCGTTTACTCTATGAGACGACATCGGCTTTCGGTACGGTGGGACTCTCCACGAACCTGACCCCCGAATTGTCTCCTCCGGGTCGGTTTATGATCTTACTGATGATGTATATTGGTCGGGTGGGGCCTCTGACCTTGGGGTTGGCTTTGGCGCAGCGGGGGAGGAAAAAGGCGGTCCTGCGGTACCCGGAAGAGAATTTGTTCGTGGGATAGGAGGTGGCTTTATTGAAACAATTCGTCGTCATTGGACTGGGCCGGTTTGGTTCCAGCGTGGCCAAGACGCTGTATCAAACGGGACACGAAGTGCTGGCGATCGACGGAGACCGGGAAGTGATCGAAGATATTATGGATTCGGTGACCCACGCGGTTCAGGCGGACGCGACGGACGAACAGGCGCTCCGGGCTTTGGGCCTGCGGAATTTTGACGTGGCTGTGGTGGGGATCGGTGGGGATATCCAGGCCAGTATTCTCTGCACCTTAATTGTCCGGGAGTTAGGGGTGCCTTTTATAGTCGCGAAAGCCCAGACCGAACTGCACGGGAAAGTTCTGTCCCGGATCGGTGCGGATCGGGTGGTGCACCCGGAACGGGACATGGGATTGCGGGTCGCGCATAATCTGGTCTCGCCCAACATTCTCGATTACATCGAGCTTTCGCCCGATTACAGCATCGCTGAAGTGGCGGCTGGCAAAGGAATGGTGGGGAAAACTTTGCGCCAACTCGACATTCGGGCCAAATACGGCTGCAACGTCATGGCCATTAAACGGGGGGAGAATATCAATATCTCGCCTCTCGCCGACGATCGGTTGAGGGAACAAGATATCCTCGTGGTGATCGGGAGTAATGAAGACCTTCGCCGACTGGAGGAGGAAGCATAGGGGGTGAAGGGGTGGGGGAGGAAGAGATCCGCTCCTTGCAGAACGCCCGGGTGAAAGAGTGGGCGGCCCTTCGGCGCGGCAAGGAGCGCCGGCGCCGGGGACTTTTTTTGGCCGAGGGCCCACATCTGGTAGGCGAAGCCTTACACTCCGGATTGGGGATTGAGGTCGTGTTGTTCGACCCTCGAGATCAGACCCCGGAGGTGGCCTCCTTGGTGGAGGAGGCCCGGGGGAAGGGATCTCCGGTACAGCCGGTAGACCGCCGGGTTTTGGAGCGAGTGTGTGAGGTGATCACACCCCAGGGGATTGCGGCGGTGGTGCGAATCCCCGAACGGCCGATACCCGGTTTTGCGGTGGAAGCGCCCGAGGAAGACCCGGTCTTGATGGTGGCTTTAGATGGCATTCAGGATCCGGGCAACGTGGGGGCGGTGCTGCGAGTGGCTCGGGCCGTGGGAGTCGCCGGAGTTTTGTGTGGGGAGGATACGGCAGATCCTTTCTCGCCCAAGGCAGTGCGGAGTTCTATGGGGGCCGCGTTTACAGTACCGATTCGACAGGGCCGACTGGTGGACATGATTGGCGAATGGCATGCTAAAGGTGTCGAGCCGGTGGAGACGGCCGTGGGCGAGGGAGTCCGCTATGACCGATGGAACTGGAACATCCCTGTGATGATCGTGCTGGGGAACGAGGGACGGGGAATCAGTCCGGAGGTTCGTCAGCTGTGTCGCGGGAAGGTCCACATCCCCATGCCCGGGGGAGGTGAGTCGTTGAATGTGGCGGTGGCAGCTGCCCTGCTATTATATGAGGCGCGACGCCATCGAGGAGCGCTGTGAGTTTGCGGTATAGAAGGCAACCGGATCCGCCATCCTAGAGGAGAGGGGGGATGCGGATGCGGGCACTGATGATCGGATTCTGGCGGGTGGCGGCCGCTTTTGCGAGCCTGTGGTTTATTCAGTTGTTCTTTCCATTATATGGATCATTTTGGCTGGTTCACCTCGTGGCCGGAACGGTGGTGTTGGCGGGGGTGGGGTACTGGACCGATCGGTATGTGATCCTCAGGTGGAACGGGTTTGTCGCGGCCGTGGTGGATTTCGTTTTGGCCTGGGCGACGGTGTATCTCGTGTACGCGATTTTCCCCGGGGCGGTGATTACCGTCACCTTTGCGCTGCTTGTTGCGTGGCTGTACGCCTTCGTCGAGCTGCTGGTTCACTACTGGGTCTATCGGCGGGAGGACTGGGAGGGCCCGGATCGGGCCGAAGCGAAACAGCCCGGTCCCTGATTGGGTATCCGTTGCGATTGTCCCTTTCTTTCGCAGCTGGAATTGCGTATAATGAAGGCATTGAGTGGTCGGAACTGACGCGGGGATCATGATTCCGCGAGACCTTCGTTTGTCTGCGAAGGTTTTTTTGTTGTAAAAGGGAGGCCGGGTTGTGGAAGAAACCTTACGCGAGTTGGAAAGGCGCGCGTTACAGGAATTGGAGCAGTGCGAGGATTCGAACCAACTAGAGGCGTGGAGGCTGCGTTTTCTCGGGAAAAAAGGGCAATTGACCGCTGTTTTGCGCGGTATGGCCAAGCTGTCCGAGGATGAGCGGCCCCGGATCGGTCGACTGGCCAATGAAATCCGGGACGCTTTGGAAGAGGCCAGGGTTTCCCGGCAAGATGCGTTGAAGGAAAAAGAGCGGCGGCGGAGGCTGGAAAGCGAACGATTGGACGTTACCGTTCCCGGATGGCGCTTCACTGTGGGCGGCCTGCACCCGTTGACCCGGATTATTGAGGAGATTGAAGAGATTTTTCTCGGCATGGGGTTCGAAATTCGAGAAGGACCGGAGGTCGAGCTGGACTACTATAATTTTGAAGCTCTCAACATTCCGAAAGATCATCCGGCCAGGGACATGCAGGACACCTTTTACATTACCGAAGAGATTCTGATGCGAACCCATACCTCGCCGATGCAGGCCCGGACGTTGGAAAAGACTTGTCCTTCCGTTCCGGTGAAAATCATCGTGCCCGGCCGAGTATACCGAAGGGATGAGGACGATGCCACCCATTCCCACTCCTTTGTTCAAGTCGAAGGGCTGATGGTAGACCGGGGGGTCCGCATGAGCGATCTCAAGGGCGTGCTCACCGTTTTTGTCCGGGGGATGTTCGGAGAAGATCGGCAGATTCGCCTGCGCCCGAGTTATTTTCCGTTCACTGAACCCAGCGCAGAAGTGGACGTCTCTTGTCCGCTGTGCGACGGGGCGGGTTGCCGGGTCTGTAAAGGGAGCGGGTGGATTGAGATTCTGGGAGCGGGAATGGTCCATCCTTATGTGCTCGAGAAAGCGGGGTACGATCCCGATGAGGTGTCAGGTTTTGCCTTCGGTTTAGGGGTGGAACGGACCGCCATGCTGAAATATGGGATTGACGATATCCGCCATTTTTATATGAACGACTTGCACTTTTTGCGGCAATTCCGCCGGGGATTGTGAGGAGGTCTGGCAGTGAAGGTATCGTATCGGTGGTTACAGGAATGGATCGATCTCGACGATCTCAGTCCGGAGGAAGTGGCAGAACTCCTTACCCGGCACGGCGTTGCGGTAGAAACGGTGCGGCAGCTCAATCCCGGTCTTTCGCAGGTGGTGGTGGGGGAGGTGCTTGAGGTTCGGCCCCACCCGGAGGCTGACCGGTTGCGGGTTTGTCGGGTGGATGTCGGACGGGGGGATCCCTTGCAGATTGTCTGCGGAGCGCCCAATGCGGCTCCGGGCATGCGGGTGCCTACCGCTTTGGTGGGGGCCACGCTCCCGGAGACAACGATCGGGGAAGCGGTGTTTCGGGGTGTGGCTTCCCAGGGAATGCTGTGTTCCGCCAAGGAGATCGGCATGGAAGTGCGCCTTTTGCCAAAGGATCAGACAGAGGGCTTGTACGTACTCCCGCCCGATAGCCCGATAGGGAAGGACATCGTGGATGTGCTCGGGTGGGACGATGCGGTTTTGGAACTGGATCTCACTCCCAATCGGTCCGACTGTCTGTCGATGGTCGGCGTGGCCCATGAGTTGTCCGCGATTCTCGATCGCCCGCTCAAGTTCCCGGATTGGACCGAGGGCGGTGTGGCGGAGGGCCCGTCTCCGGTCCGGATCACTTTGGAGACGCCCCTTTGCCGGCGATATATGGCCCAAGTGATTGACGGAGCTCGGCAGGCGTCCTCCCCACTTTGGATGCAGATGCGTCTCTTGGCGGCAGGCATTCGCCCGATTGATGCCATTGTCGACGCGACGAATTATGTGATGTTGGAACTTGGCCAGCCTTTGCACGCCTTTGATTTTGACCAGGTTAAGGGCGGGCATATTCGGGTGCGCACCGGGCATCCCGGAGAGCGGCTCAGGACCTTGGACGGCGTGGAACGCACGCTGGATCCTTCGATGATCGTCATTGCCGATGAGGCGCGTGCCATCGGTCTGGCCGGGGTGATGGGCGGCGAGAATTCCGAAATTACCGCCTCGACTACTCGAATCGTATTGGAATCCGCGTGGTTTGATCCAGTGAGTGTGCGGAGAACGGCTCGGCACCTCGGCCTCAGGTCCGAAGCAGGACTCCGTTTTGAAAAGGGCGTGAATCCCGAAATGCTCCCCTTGGCCTTGGCACGGGCTTCCCGTTTCATTACAGCACACGCGGGCGGTCGGCTGGTGGGCGCTCCCGTGGACAAAGGGGACTTACACGAGGAACGGAAGAAGATTGTTCTTCGCCCGGATAAGGTCAATGAATGGTTGGGCGTGAAGGTAGAGCCGGGGGAGATGGAGCGGATTTTTGAACGCCTCGGCTTTGCCGTGGATCGGTGGGACATGAGGACCTGGCAGGTGGAGGTGCCTTCGCGGCGGCGTGACATTTCCCGGGAAATCGATTTGGCGGAAGAGGTGGCCCGGTTGCATGGGTACGATAACATCCCGGCGACGATGCCCGAGGGTCGGGTCACGGCCGCCGGCCGCACGTTACCGCAGCGGGTTCGGGGGGCCATCCGCCGCTTCTTGACTGATCTCGGGTTTTTCGAGGTCTGGACTTACACTTTGCAAAATCCGTCGGTCATAGGTCGGTTGAATGAGGGACGATCCCAGGAGTACCTGGCGGTTTTACACCCGATGTCCGAGGAGCGAACCGCCCTGCGCACGACGTTGTTGCCGGGATTGTTGGATGCGGCGGCCTACAATGTGCGACGTGACCAGCGGGAGATTGCAATCTACGAGATCGGCCGGGTTTTTCACCCCCGGGGCTTACCCGTCACCAACCTTCCCGAGGAGCGAGAGCAAGTGGGGGCGCTCATCCTCGGCCGTTTCGGTCCGCACGGGATCGGCTGGGAAGGACGTCCGGCGGATTTTTACGCGGCCAAGGGGGTCGCAGCTGCCGTGCTGGAGCGGCTTGGCGTTCAGGCGGACTTTGTCCCCGGGGTTCGCGAAGGTCTTCATCCCGGACGCACGGCACAAATCCAGGTTAACGGAGGGAAGATCGGGTGGGTGGGGGCACTTCACCCGGAGGTGGAGGAACGGTGGGGAATACCAAAGGGTTATTATATCGAACTGGATATGCAGGGCATCGTCAAGGGCTTACCTGGAGCAACCACCTATCGTCCGTTGCCTCGCTATCCCGGGATTTTACGGGACCTGGCACTTCTTGTCCCCCGGGAACGGGCCGCCCGGGAGGTGGAGGCTGGGATTCGGGAAAGCGGCGGCCCTTGGTTGGAGAATCTGGAGCTGTTTGACGTTTATGAAGGGGCTCAGGTCCCTCCAGGGTATAAAAGCTTGGCATTTCGTCTGTCCTACCGCGCCGAAGAACGGACGCTGACAGACGAAGAAGTGAACGATGCCCTCCGGCGGCTGATCGATACCCTGAGGGAGCGGGGCGTTCAGTTGCGGTCGGAGTGACGGGAGGGGGTGCTCCCGATGAGCACAGGGCAGGGGCAGAAGGAACCTGAATCCAATCGCGTTCGCGTGGATATTTACGGGCAGGATTATGCGCTGAAGGGACAGGCATCGGTGGAGTATCTCAGGCGGGTCGCGCGATTGGTGGACGAGCAGATGAAGGAAATCGGCGAACAAAATCCGCGCCTTGATTACAGCCGGATCGCTGTGTTGGCGGCGGTCAATATTGCGGACCGGTATCTACGGTTATGCGATGAATATGAGGACCTTCTAAGAAGTCTGGAGCGGGAGAGCGAGTCCCGCATCCGGGAAGAATCCTAAGAGAAAAGCCCAGGAGTTCCCTGGGCTTTTCTCGAAGGGCGTCCGGCCCGGACTGTGAGTTATGTTCGGTTTTCTCGGCGACTGAACTGGGTCGGGACAAACAAGTCGATAATCCCGATGACCAGGGATGCCAATAAAGCACCGAGGATGGTGACGCGCATGCCGGGCACAAAGAGTTGGGCCAGGTAGATCACGACGGCTCCGGACAGAAAGCCGATGATTCCCCGCCCATAGGGTGTCATTCGTTCCCCGAACAACATTTCGACGACCCAGCCCAATGCGGCGATGACCAGAGCGGCCAAGAGCGCACTCCAGAAGGTGAGTCGTCCGAATCCGGGGACGAGATAGCCCACCACCATGAGGACCAGTGCGGACACCACAAAACGAACCACAGCGCCGATGATGTTCACCCGTTCTGCCTCCTTTCGTGGGCGGTGCGGGTCCTGCGCCCATAGTATTCCCGGCGTTCGGTGAATCATGAGAGTACAGGTCGATTTCGGTGAACGAAGGGAGTTGTTGCCGTGGAACCGCGGACTTTGCGGGTTCTCGAATTTGAAAAGATTTGCCGGATCTTGGCAGACCACGCGCAAACGGATATGGGTAGGACCCTGGCTCTTGAATTGCTTCCTTCCTCCGACGAAGAGGAGGTTAGGTCTTGGTGCAGAGAAACGGACGAGGCTCAAGCTTGGGATCGGTTGGCGGGGGGAGTCTCTTTACAGGGAGCCACAGATGTCACCGAATGGGTACGCCGGGCTGCCCGCGGGGGAGTGCTGAGCTCCGAACAACTTTATGCGACAGCGGAACTGATGCGAGTTGGACGGCGGGTGCAGCGTTCTTTGGAACAGGTGCAATCCAAGGCCCGAACCCCTCAGTTGCAGGCCCTGGCCTCCGGGATTCCCGAGTTGCCCGAGTTGGAGAAGGTGATCCGGGACAGCGTTGGGGAGGACGGCTCGATTCTGGATGGCGCCAGTTCGGAGCTGGCGGCCCTGCGCCGCCGGAAGAGGACGCTCGCCGATCGAATTCGCGGGGTTCTGGATGAGTTGATTCGTAATCCGAACACACAGAAGTATCTCCAGGAACCCCTGGTCACCGTTCGTGATGGAAGATACTGTGTGCCTGTCCGGGTGGAGTTTAAAAACTCTTTTCGGGGGATCGTTCACGATCAATCGGCCAGCGGCCAGACCTGGTTCATCGAGCCCGCCGCCATTGTGCCGCTCGGCAACGAGTTGCGGGGACTGGAAGCTCAAGAGGAACGGGAAATCGAGCGTATTCTGGTCCGGTTGAGCGCCTTGGTGGGGCAAGAAGAGGCTGGACTGTCCAAGGCGGTAGAATGTTTAGGCCGCCTCGATTTTGCGCTGGCGAAATCCCGGTTAGCCCAGCAGATGGACGCCGTGTCCCCGCGCTTTGTGGGCGGAGGAAAATTGCGGTTGCGGCGGTGTCGGCATCCGCTGATTCCGAAGGAACGAGTGGTGCCCGTGGATGTCCTGATCGGCGACGAGTATCACGCCCTGATCATTACCGGGCCCAATACCGGCGGGAAAACGGTGGTGCTCAAAACGGCGGGACTGTTGACGTGCATGGCTCAGGCGGGGTTATTCATCCCGGCTGCAGAGGGAAGCGAGCTCTCGGTTTTTGAACGGATTTTTGCCGACATTGGCGACGAGCAGAGCATTGAACAAAGCTTGTCAACCTTCTCCGGGCATATGAAACACATCATTGAGATTTTGGACCAGGTCAACGAGCGGAGTCTCGTTTTGCTCGATGAGATCGGCGCCGGGACTGACCCGGCGGAAGGGGCCGCCTTGGCCGAGGCGATTTTGCAGTTCTTAGTGGATCGCGGGATTCGGACCATTGCCACGACTCATTACGGCGATCTAAAAGCTTTTGCCTACACGACGCCAGGGGTGATGAATGCCAGTGTCGAGTTTGATCCCGAGACTCTGCGCCCGACTTATCGCCTCTTGATCGGCGTGCCCGGGCGGTCCAATGCTTTGGCGGTGGCGGCACGCCTGGGATTGGGGCAAGAAATCCTCGACCGCGCGCGGCACCGCCTCGGCGCTGATGATGTGAGGGTGGAGGACATGATTCGGCAGTTGGAGACGGCCCGGAACCAGGCGAGGGAAGAGGCGGACCGGGCGCGCCTGGATCGGGAAGAGGCGTCCCGGCTTCGACAGCAGTGGGAGTCGGAGGTTCGCCGTTGGGAGGCAGAGGCGGATCAGCGGACTGCCCAGGCGGAGGAGCGCGCCCGGCGGATTGTGCTTCAGGCGGAACGGGAGGTCAAGGAGGTCCTGGAAGAGTTGCGCCGGCTGAGCCGCGAAGATCGATCCTCCCTTAAAGAGCACCAGTTTACCGAGCTGCGCCAGCGACTGGACCGCGTAAAGCCGGCCTTCCGCTATGGGCGCAGGGTTCCCTCGTCCACCGGGGAAGACTTCGGTACTCCGGGACCGGGAGACGCCGTGGAGGTGGTGTCTTTTGGACAAAAAGGCACGGTGCTGGAGATCCAGGGGAAGGAAGCTTTGGTTCAGATCGGGGCTCTGAAGACCCGGGTGCCAGTGGCCGCGCTGCGAAAGCAGAAAGCGCCTACCCCGGTGGCACCGGTGTCTGTGGCGGTGCGCCGGGGGGCAGACGGCGTGGGCATGGAACTGGACCTGCGGGGGAAGACCGTCGAAGAAGCCATACCCGAGATTGACCAGTACCTGGACCGGGCGGTGCTCGCAGGACTTGCCACCGTTCACCTGATCCACGGAAAGGGCACCGGGGCCCTGCGCAGTGGGGTGCAAACCTATCTTCGAAGCCACCCCCACGTGCGCTCTTTCCGAAACGGTGGGCCTGGGGAGGGCGGGCTCGGGGTGACGGTGGTCGAGCTGAAATAACGGTGGCATTTGAGCCGTATCACTCGTTTCCGGCTCCCGGCGTCGTCACTGGTGGGTGGCCTGGTGTACCGCCATTTTGTTCCTGTTGGCCGTTGCCGTTCCCCGAGTTGGTACCTGGCGCGGATTGACCCTCCGAGGGGGTCGGCTGCGGCGTGTCGCCTCCCCCCAGAGGCAGCACTTCGCCGCCCCGGGGATCTGGTGTTGAAGGCACCTCCAGTCCGGCATCTGTAGGAGCGGGCCCCGGGGGATGGGCCTTGCGTTGAATAAAGATCCCCCACCGGATCTCATCGGGCGGAGTGGCCGTGGTTGCCCGGTATTTTTTGCCGTCTATAACCGTGTAAGCTGCCCGAACGTGCACATCGCAGGCCGTTTTGGGCTCGGTTCCCTTCACAAACAACTCGCTCACCACGGTGCCCGCTGCCCGGCAAAAGGCGGTGGGGAGTTCTCCAGACTTGTTGCACACACTCACCCGGACCACATCCGACGGGGCGGAAGGGAAGCTGGCCGTGTGAAGCCACGGCCCGCCCCGGGCACGCTGAAGGATGTCTGCGAACACCTGAACGGCTCTGGGCCTTTCATCCCGTGGCGAGACACCGGGTACGGGATGTAACGGGAACGGGTAATTGTATCCCACCCAGACCCCGATGGTCACATCCGGGGTAAAACCGATGAACCACGAGTCGCGGTCGTCGTCTGTCGTGCCTGTCTTGCCGGCGACGGCCATGGAAGGAAAGCGCCGTCCCACCGCGGATCCAGTACCCCGGCGTACCACGTCCCGAAGCATATCGGTGAGGATGTAGCTGGCTGCCGGCGAAAAAACCTGGGTCGTCTGATTCGCGTGCTGGTACACCGTACGCCCATCCCGATCGACAATCTTGGTGATCAAGTGAACCGGGTGTACAGACCCTTGGTTGGGAAAGACGGTAAAGGCGTTTGTAGCTTCTTCCACTGTCAATCCCTTGGACAACCCCCCGATGCCGGCACTGATCACGGCGTCGTCGGGCGTGAGGGTGGTGATCCCAAGTTTTTTGAGGTATTCCATCCCCACCCCCGGCCCGAGGCGGCTAAACACTTGCAGAGCCGGGATATTGTACGATTGCACCAAAGCCTCCCGAACTGTCATCATCCCGTGGAAACGGTTGTCAAAATTGTTTGGGCGGTAGCCCGGCCAGGAGGTTGGTACATCGTCGACGCCGCTTCCGGAACCAATCAATCCCCGGTCTACCGCCGGACCGTACACGCCAATCGGTTTCATGGTGGATCCCGGTTGTCGCGGGAGCCGGGCATGATCGATTTGATCCCGGTTATAGTCCCGACCGCCGTATACAGCCAGGATACTCCCGTCCGAATTGTTGACGACCGCCGCCCCGACCTGCTCCATGGCATTTTTGATCGGGGTCGGTCTGCCGTTCAATAACGCGGAATAACCGATATCGGGTCGGTAGGATTGCCCGGACACCGCCTCGTTTACTCGATCTTGCAAATCTCGGTCGATGGTGGTTTCGATTCGGAAGCCTCCGGTGGCGAGAAGTTCCTTGGCTTTATCCAGGTCCGGGGCGAGGCCGCGTTGTACCAGCAGGGAAGCAGCGTCGTCTTGGACCTCATCCAGGATATACGGATATTTGGCCGCCGAGTGTTGGGATATCGGCCGCAAGGCCTTCTGGATGTCGAAGGCGAGGGCTTGGCGATACTGCTCCTCGTTGATATAATGCTGTTCCAACATTCGACTCAGGACGAGACTCTGCCGTTCTCTGGCGGCTGAAAAGTGGCTGTACGGCGAGAACAGGGAAGGATTGTTGGGCAACGCGGCGAGCATGGCCGCCTCGGCCAGATTCAAATCTTTGGCGTTTACTCCAAAAAATGTATGTGCCGCTTGTTCGGCTCCGTATACGTTCATCGTCCCAACCTGGCCAAAGTAGGCCCAATTCAAGTAAGTGGTGAGAATCTCGTCCTTGCTCAACTTGCGTTCCAATTCGATCGCGAGTAGCGCTTCTTGAATCTTGCGGGTGAGGGTACGGGCTTGGTCGGGGAAAAACACGAGTTTCACAGTCTGTTGGGTGAGGGTGCTCGCCCCGCTGACAATCTGTTGGCCGCGGATGTTCTGCCAAAGAGCTCGAAAGATGGCTTGAATATCCACTCCGGGATGATGATAGAAGTCCTTGTCTTCTACGGCGATCACGCCATGGACCAGGTCAGGCGAGACCTCGGCCAAGGATGAGATGGGCTCCCGGGACCCGTCGGTCATGAGTAACCCTAACGGGCGACCTTCACGATCGACCACCGTTGTGATTTGAGACAATTGAGACAATCGAGCCAAATCCAAGGGCGGGGCGGCCCGGGTGACCCGAACGGCATACGTCACACCGCTTGCAACAATGACCAAAAAGGCGGCACCCGCTAAAATAGCTGCCCATAATAGCCATCTGCGTCGTTTAGGTTGTTCGGGAATCTGTACCTTTTCTTCCACATGATTTCCTCCTCGTCCAATGCATTTATTATAACAAAACCAGGGAGCGTTCTTGTGATTTTGTTTCGTTGACACTGGATATTGAGCTGAGGTACAGTGCGGAGGAGAAGGAGGATGGACGATTGATGGAAGCGTTCGACTTGTCCGCGGAACAGGAGGCGGAAGTGGCCAGACAACTCGCTGTCATTCGCAGGGGTGCCGCGGAGATTGTACCCGAAGAGGAACTGGTGGAAAAGGTGCGCCGGTCGGTGTTCAGCGGAAAGCCGCTGCGGGTCAAATTGGGATTGGATCCCACCGCCCCGGATATTCATTTGGGGCACACGGTGGTGCTGCAAAAGCTGCGCCAGTTCCAGGATCTCGGACACGAAGTGTATTTGGTGATCGGGGATTTCACCGGCCGCATCGGAGATCCTACAGACAAATCGGAGACGCGCCGCCAACTGACCGAGGAGCAGGTGCGGGCCAACGCGAAAACGTACGAGGAACAACTCTTCAAGGTGCTCGATCCCGGCCGTACCCACGTCGTGTTCAACTCGACCTGGCTGGCGCCCCTCACTTTCGCCGAGGTGATTCGGCTGGCGGCTTCTACCACAGTGGCGCGGATGCTGGAGCGGGAGGATTTTCACAAGCGATTTTATGGAAGTTTGCCGATCAGCCTGCACGAGTTTTTCTATCCGCTCATGCAGGGATACGATTCCGTCGCCCTGCGGGCGGACGTGGAGCTTGGGGGAACAGATCAGAAATTCAACCTGTTGATGGGCCGGACGCTTCAGAAGGAGTTTGGGCAGTCCCAACAGGCAGCGGTGATGGTGCCCCTGCTCGAAGGGCTCGACGGCGAGAAAAAGATGAGCAAAAGCCTCGGCAATTACATCGGCCTGGATGATCCGCCCCGGGACATGTACGGGAAAGCCATGTCGATCCCGGATTCGTTGACGGTGAAATATTTTGAGCTCGTGACGGATCTGTCCAATGACGAGTTGGACCGGTTAAAAGTAGATTTGACAGAAGGACGGCTGCACCCGAGGGATGCCAAGATGCGCCTCGCCAAAACTTTAGTTCGCATGTACCACGGTCCGAATGCCGCCGAAGATGCGGAAGATCATTTTCGAACTATTTTTCAGGAACGACAACTTCCCTCAGACATTGAAGAGCGGCAAATTCCCCCAGGGCCTGTCTGGATTGTTCGCCTTCTGGTGGAGAACGGGCTAGCCGGATCTAACGGAGAGGCCCGGCGGTTGATCGAACAAGGCGGAGTGCGGGTAGACGATGAACGGATCGACAGTCCGGATCGGGAGATCGAGCCGCGGGAGGGCATGGTGGTCCAGGTCGGCAAGCGCCGGTTTCTGCGTTTCCGCATCCGGTCTTGATCCGTGCGACGGGAGGATGTGGCATGCAAGCTCTTCGGGCCCGGGAGCCATGCTAGGAGTGGTCCACGTGATCAAAAAGGGAGGGAGAGCCAATGCCACTTCCGTTGCCGGTGGACCCCCTGCGTCACCTGGAGTCTTTCAGGCGGGACGTCGGACGTTTGCTGGACCCCGAGGTCTGGCGTACCGGTTGGGTCTCAGGGGCGCTTCCTCGGGTTGACGTGTACGAAACCGGGAATCAGGTGGTGGTTTCCTGCGATATTCCCGGTCTGCGCAAAGCGGACGATCTTGAAATCGACGTCGACGACGATCGGGTTCATTTGAGCGGGGTTATTGAAGGAGACGAGGAACGCCGGGACGACGATTTTCTCCAAAGAGAACGGTTTTATGGCCGTTTCTCCCGGACCGTCGCCCTGCCGGTGGAAGTCAAGCCAGAATCGGCCCGGGCGTCGTACCGCAATGGCGTTCTCGAGATCCGCATGGATAAGGCGCAGCCGTCCCGGGGGCGCCGGGTGAACATTGAGTTTCATTGACGGTCATGTCGGCCATGCGGGATGGGCCGACACAAAAGGGGAGGGCGCGCGCCCTCTTTTTTTGTGCCGCGATGCGGTCATAAATCGAGGGTCAAGCCATACTCTTTCAGCCAGGCTTTGGCGTCGGCGTACGTGGGCAGCACCGATTCCACAAGTTCCCAAAAGCGGGGCGAGTGATCGAAATGGCGCAGATGAGCCAGTTCGTGAACAATGACGTAGTCCACAACGTGACGGGGTGCCATGAATATTCGCCAGTTCAAATAGATCGCACCCTTTGATGTACAACTTCCCCAGCGGGTTTTTTGATCCCGAATGGCCACCTTCGCCGGGAAACAGTGAAGCTTTTCCCCATAAACAGCGATTCTGCGCAGTGCCCAGTGATACCCGGCCCTCTGATACCACTCGCGAAACAGATGCGATAAACGTTCCCGGCGGGTTTCGGCATCCCAGGATGGGTTGATCTCCGCACAAAAATGCCCTTCACTCAGTTGCAGGGACCCCGGGGTGCCCACAAGGGTCTCTTTGATGTGGAGCGGGTACGGTTGACCGAGAAAGTGAAAAACGTCTCCAGGGGAGTAAGTTTTTTTCGGAACACTCGCCCTAAGCCGGGCAAATTCCGTCCGTTTGGCGAAGATCCATTTTGCCTTTTGGCGGAGGAATTCCTCGATGGTTCCGATGGCGACCCCCAGGGGAGCCGAAACGCGAATGGTCCCGTCCCAACCCACGCGAAGGGTGAGGCGTTTTTTATTGGGGCGGAAAATCAGCGAGTATTCCACGAGTTCGCCGTTCAAGTCGACAAAAGGCATGGATACACGTCCTTTCCCGGTTCCCGCCGGCCCTGCACCCCCCGGCACAATCTTCTGGCGTTTACCCGGTTTCAGTTCCTTCGCCGAGCAGGGGCATGCGCCCGATGGGGCTGGCATACCTATGCAGCGGGAGGAGATGTCCGTGCCCATGCGATTTGGCCGCCGTTTTCGCGCTGGATTTCGGCGCCGGGGCCCGGCCGGCCGCCGGTCGTTGGTACTGGCCGCCGCGGGAATTCTCGGCTTTCTGGTTCTGGCGTTCTACGTACTTGATTATAATATTCGTCCCGTTTTTGTGGATATCGCGAAAGGGATGGCCCGAAGGTTGGCTGCGGATGCCATCAACCGAGCGCTCGTGCAGACGGTCCAGCAAGGCGTCGATTACTCGAGACTCGTTACTTTGCAAACGGACAGGAACGGCCGGGTGATCGGAGCCACGCTGAACGAACAAGAGGTGCTTCGCCTGCAGACGGATGTCACCACCCGGGTGCAGGCGGTGGTCGATCACCTGGCCACCCAACAGATCAATGTCCCCATCGGGCAGGCGATGAACAGTTCCATTTTCTCGACCTTCGGTCCGATGATTCCCGTGTCGATCGTGCCCTTTGGCAGCGCAGAATCGGAAGTCCAGCAGACCACGAAACAGGCGGGGATCAACCAAACCATTCATGAGGTGGACATTAAAGTCCAAGCCCGTATTCAGATCCTCGCACCTTTTGTGGCGGAACCGCTGGACGTTCAGACGAGTGTGCCAGTGGCGTATATGGTCTTGGTTGGTGAAGTTCCCCAGTATTTCTTCGACGCCCGGGGGCTGCCATTTTATCCACCCGGATTCGGTGTGGTCCCGCCGATTCCCGGGACGCCGTCCACGGGGGCGGGCGTGCCCCCGGCGGGCTCGAACACCCCCCAGGCGGGTTCGAATCTTCCATCGACGGGCTCAACGCCCCCTGAGAGCCCGGGTTCCACTTCGACGGGAGGGAGGGCCTCGGGGGGATCGGGGCCCTCCGGTTCGAGCAGTGCGCCCTCGGTGCCACCTCTTTGAACGACACAGACTCCAGTTGACGGCCACCCGGTTCACGGGCGGCATATTTCTTCTCACGGCGGTTTTCCCGCTTCGTATTTACCTCGGCTGCCGCCGTCACTTTTTTTATGCTGACCCTGTTTCGTGATTGCGGGCGAGGCCTCGCGCCGACGTCTATGGGTGGATGACGGCAACGTGAAGGGGAACGGAACGCATCCGGCTCCCCTTGATTTGTATGATTTTAACGATATAATCAATAATAGTCCGAGGATTACGCCTTTGTGGCGGGGAGGTGCGCACGTGAAGGAGCGGTCATGGCATCGGCATTGGCCGAAGGGATTGCCTTGGTCCTTATCATATCCCGATGTTTCGGTGGGGGCCATCTTTAAGGGAAGTGCCCGACGATTCGGACAGAAGGCCGCCCTGGTTTACAGGTCCCAGGTCTACTCGTTTTCGGAATTATACCGGGATTCCCTTCGCTTTGCATCAGCACTAAACAGGATGGGTCTCGGCAAGGGGGATGTCATTGCGATCCATCTCTTTAACATGCCTCAATATGTGATCGCGTATTATGGAATCCTGTTGAGCGGGGCTGTGTTCACGCCGATCAGTCCCTTGCTGCCAGTGGACGATGTCGCATTTCAGCTCCGGGATAGTGAGGCGTCGGCGCTGATCACCCACGAACGTCTGGCCGGGGTGGCGCGGCAGGCCGTAGAAGGTACCGGAGTGAAGCGGGTATTTGTCACGGGGGATGAAGAGATGGGTCCACCCTTCCGACCGATCGATACCGGATCTTTGGGTGACGGCTGGCTGAGTCTTGGGAAGGTGTTATGTCAAGAAAGTCCTATGGAGCCCGATGTTCCCTTTCGGCCGGAGGAAGATCTGGCTCATTTGGCGTACACCGGGGGCACGACGGGCCGCCCCAAGGGGGTCATGTTGACTCACCGCCATGTCGTGGCCAACACGGTTCAATATGCCGCCTGGGGAACGGGTTGCCTGCCCAGGGTCGAGGACGGCGGTTTGGTACTGGAGCCGGTTGACCCAGCCCTCATCGGTGAGAACGCCGAATATCGCACGGCCCTTGGTGAAGCCATTCTCGTCAATATTACGCCGTGGTTTCACGCCATGGGGACGATCGGCTACCTGAACCACCCGATTCTAACCGGGACGACGATCGTGTTGCACTCGAGATTTGACCCAAGGACCTATCTCGAGGATGCGCGCCGGTATCAGGCGACCACTTTGGGAGGCGCGCCAGCCGTTTTCCACGCCCTCCTTCGGCAAATCGACTCAGGAAACGAGGTATTTCCCTCTGTCCGTCACATCAGCTCCGGAGCGGCCCCCTTGCCGGTGGAAACGATTGCTCGATTACAGCAGCATTTTCCGGAGGCCGTGGTGGTGGAGGCATATGGGATGACCGAAGTCACCATGGGTGCGACGTCGAATCCGTCGGGCCGCAGCGGTTTGCGCAAACCCGGCAGTGTCGGCATCCCGGTTTTTGACACCGATTGCAAAATTGCCCCAGTTGGCCGAGGGGAAGGGTCGTTGCCTGCGGGGGAGATCGGCGAGGTTTGCATTCGAGGTCCTCAGGTGATGAAAGGGTATTATCGCAAACCTGAAGAAACGGCCGAGGTTCTTAGGAACGGGTGGATGCACACGGGAGATTTAGGGCGGCTGGATGAAGACGGTTATTTATACATCGTGGATCGGATCAAAGACATGATCCTGTATAAAGGTTATAACGTCTATCCCCGGGAACTGGAAGAGCTTCTGCACAGCCATCCGGCGGTGGCCCAGGCCGCGGTGGTGGGCAAGCCGGATCGCGAAGCGGGTGAGATCCCCAAAGCTTACGTGGTTCGACGCCCGAATAGCGGGGTTTCGCCGGAGGAGTTGATGGGCTTTGTCAACGCCTCTGTCGCGCCTTATAAAAGGCTGCGGGAGATCGTATTTGTCGGTCAGTTGCCCGTGAGCGGCGCAGGCAAGGTGTTAAAGCGGGTCTTGCGGGAACAGGAAGAACAAGGAGGTCATATCTGAGAATGTTGCTGTCTTATACGCGCGAGCACGAGATGTATCGAGAATCGCTGAGAAAATTCCTGCAAAAAGAGGTTGTGCCGTATTTTCGGGAATGGGAGAAGGACCGCCAGGTACCTCGGGAGGTGTGGAAGGCGTTCGGAAGGCAGGGGTTTTTGTGCCCGTGGTTACCCGAGGAATACGGGGGCAGCGGAGTCGGATTTGAGTATGCGTTGATTTTGATTGAAGAAATGTCCCGGGCGGATGTGGATATCCCGATTTCTCTGCATTCCGAGGTGGTGGTCCCGTACTTGTACTCCTACGGGACAGATGAACAAAAACGCCGGTGGTTGCCGGGGTGTGCCTCCGGGGATTTGATCACCGCGGTGGCCATGACCGAACCGGACGCCGGGTCGGATTTGGCAGCCCTTCGTATGACCGCGGTACGGGATGTGGATACGTATATCTTGAACGGGCAAAAAGTGTTTATCACCAATGGCTGGGATTGCGACCTCGTGATTGTGGCTTGCAAGACAGGAAATGACCCGAAACCCCATCGAAACATCAGTTTATTGGTGGTGGAGGAAGGAACTCCGGGTTTTATCAAGGCGAAAAAACTTAACAAGATGGGACGCCACACGGAAGGGACTGCGGAACTCGTATTCGAAGACTGCCGGGTGCCGGCCAGGAATTTACTGGGTCAAGAAGGCAAGGGATTTTATTATTTGATGGAAAAATTGCAGCAGGAACGGTTGATCGCATCGATGGGATCGCTGTGCGCGGCCGAGAAGATGTTTCAGGAAGGCCTGGAGTATGCGAAGACGCGCCGGGCGTTCGGACAACCCATTGGATCTTTTCAGCACAACAGCTTCAAATTGGCTGAAATGGCGACGGAGGTCGAGATCGCCCGTACCTTCGTGGAACGGCTGGTGATGGAACACATTCAAGGTCGGGAGTTAGTGATGGAGGCATCGATGGCAAAATGGTGGGTGTCAGAGATGGCCAACCGGGTGGCCGCCCAGGTGCTTCAGTTGCACGGGGGGTACGGGTACATGGAAGAGTATCCGATCTGCCGACACTATCAAAATGTCCGGGTGGATACGATTTATGCCGGGACAAACGAGATCATGAAAAGCATCATTGCGAAACGGCTGGGTTTGTAAAACTCGGGATAACGGTTGACAGAAGGGCTCGGAGTTTGCTATGATGAATTCCGCTCGATGCGAGGTACGATCGGGCGAAGGACGGCGGCGATGTGGGTTGGATTTCCCTATTGCACGTCCTGCGTAGATGTGATAGAATAACATATGTTGCCGCTCGAAGCGGCACCTCGATCCTTGAGAATCAAACAGTACGCCACTGTTAGCCCGGATGAATCTTTTCACGGAGAGTTTGATCCTGGCTCAGGACGAACGCTGGCGGCGTGCCTAATACATGCAAGTCGAGCGGGTCGCCCCGGGGCTTGCCCCGGGGAGGCCAGCGGCGGACGGGTGAGTAACGCGTGGGCAACCTGTCCGGCAGACCGGGACAACGCCTGGAAACGGGCGCTAATTCCGGATAGGCGCAAAGGGCGCATGCTTTTTGCGGGAAAGGGGAAACCCGCTGTCGGGTGGGCCCGCGTCGCATTAGCTGGTTGGTGGGGTAACGGCCCACCAAGGCGACGATGCGTAGCCGGCCTGAGAGGGTGGGCGGCCACACTGGGACTGAGACACGGCCCAGACTCCTACGGGAGGCAGCAGTAGGGAATCTTCCGCAATGGGCGAAAG